>NZ_WTLC01000037.1:0-50774 GCF_011378875.1 Pseudoalteromonas sp. Z9A5 | reverse complement strand
CATGAGGGTTCGGTGTAACGTTTTTTAGCGAATTCAATTATACCTTATCCTCATGCTGTTTGTTTTTTATACCGCAAAGATCAACACGCCCTAGTGTATTACTGGCGAATACCTTCAATAAATAAGCCAATATCTACGTGAGTAGATGCTGGTCCTAAGTTGTAATCAATACCATAATCAGCAAGTTTAAGGCTGGTTTCGCCCTCAAAACCTACACGGTAACCACCCCAAGGATCTTTACCTTCGCCTACTTTATCTATATCAAATGTAATGGTTTTGGTTACACCATGAAGCGTAAAATCACCCGTTACTTTACCCGAATCCTCGTCGTTAAATTTAACGCTTGTACTTTTAAAGCTAGCAGTAGGAAACTTATCAACATTTAAAAACTCTTTACCACGTAAATGCTTATCGCGCTCTGCATGGTTAGAATCTAAGCTTGTAGTATCAATGTTTACCATAATTTTTGAAGCATCTGGGTTTTTAGCGTCGTAACTAAATTTACCATCAAAAGTATTAAAGCGACCATGTAACCAGCTATAGCCTAAATGTTTAATTTTAAAGTTTACAAACGCATGAGCACCTTTTGTGTCAATTACATAGTCGGCTGCATTAGCAGCCGTTGCCGATAACATCATTGCAGCAGATACTGCTGTACTTAGTAATATTTTTTTCATTTTAATCATCCTTTAATGGTTTGATCATTCTAATTAAGGTTTTATCTTTATCGATAAAGTGATGTTTTAATGCCCCAAGTGCATGCAATACTGCAAACCCAATTAAAATACATGCACCGTAGTAATGTACTTTTCCGGCTAAATCGGCTTGATGTTCAAATGAAAAATCAATTGCCGATACATCAAATAGTGTAAATACTTCTATTGCCCGTCCATCTGCTGTCGAAATTAAATAACCAGCAACAACAATCACAGCCAAAATAATATACATAACAATATGCGCGGTGTGTGCTAATTGGTTCATCTGTTGGTTTTCACCTAACGGCTTAGGTTTATTTGAAAAAACTCGCCATAAAACTCTAAACAAAAATACAGCAACCAATGTTATGCCAATACTTTTGTGCAAATCGAGTGAGCCTTTATACCAACTATCGTAATAAGTAAGCTCAACCATATATAAGCCTAAACCAAATAAACCAAAAATAGTTAGCGCCATGAGCCAATGTAAAATAATGGCAACAAGTCCATACGATGATGCCGTGTTTTTAAACATGTATAATTTCCTATATTGCTATGTGCTTACAATATAGTGCATAGGAGTAAATGAAAATAACATTTACAAACACTTTACGTGCGTATACGCACAGAACTTTGTTATTTAGCCTGAAATTTGAATAATAAATCTATCTTGAGCAGCTATTTTCAGCGCTAACTGCGCTGAAAATTAACTTAAATATCACCATGATTCAATACGTAGAAAGTCTCTTAACCAGAGTTCAGGTTATTTAAAGTCAGTTGTGCAAAAATGGAGGATTAAACAGATAGTTTTATAGGGTGGATTGTTCGCTTAAGCTAACATAAATTAAGCTTTCAGGGTTTACTTGCAAACAGGTAACAAGCCCTTCTTTAATAAGCTCAAGCATGGCAATAAAACTAACTACTACACCACTTCGCCCTTCATCAGGGGTAAAAAGTGCATTAAATACAACCGCTGCCTTTGCTTGCGATAATTGCTGCAATATTTGACTCATTCTCTCTCGGGTTGAGAGCACTTCAGCAGTAATTTGATGATGCTCAAAGGTTTTTGCACGCGCCATTACATCACTCAGCGCCAGCATTAAGTCTTTAAGTTCAACATCGGGGAGATTTTGACTTGTGTCTTCACTTATTGGCATAACGACATGCGCTATGAAAATATCACGACCAACTCGGGGAATATCATCCAGGTTTTCGGCGGCTTTTTTAAATAACTCATACTCTTGTAAACGTTTAATAAGCTCAGCACGAGGATCTTCTTCCTCCTCAAGCTCTTCGTGTACAGGTAGTAGTAATCGCGACTTTATTTGCGCAAGTAACGCAGCCATAACTAAATATTCGCCAGCAAGTTCGAGCTGAAATTCTGTCATCATTTCTACATAACGAACATATTGCTCTGTAATACTAAAAATAGAAAGTTCGAGCACATCAAGCTTATGCTTTTTAATTAAATAGAGCAGTAAATCGAGTGGTCCCTCGAAGGTTTCTAATATTATTTCGAGCGCATCGGGTGGGATGTATAAATCTTCAGGTTTATCTACAACCGCTTTTCCATGCAAAAAAGCCAGTGGCAGCTTTTGCTGCACTGGCTTTTCAATGTTTTGTGTATCTGCAGTGCTTTCGCTCACTCGCTATTACTCAAATGGGCTTGTATCACCACAACCAACACGCAAAATCTTAATTTCATCTTCAGACAAATCAATTACAGTAGTTGCTTGCTCTGCTAAGTAACCACCATGAATAATTAAATCAACGTGTTTGTCTAATCGCTCTAAAATTTCATCGGGATCTGATTCTGTAAACTGCTGTCCTGGTAAAATTAAAGAACACGACATTAACGGCTCGCCAAGTTCGGCAAGTAATGCACAAGCAATTGGGTGCTCAATTACACGCATGCCAATGGTTTTTTTCTTGTCGTTTAATAAACGCTTAGGGACTTCTTTAGTGCCTTTAAAAATAAAGGTGTAAGGTCCAGGCGTATTATTTTTAATTAATCTAAATAGCTGGTTATCTACGCGTGCATAAGTAGATAACTCCGATAAATCACGACAAACTAGCGTAAAATTATCGTTTTTTTCAATGCCACGAATTCGCTCTATGCGCTCTTTGGCTTGCTTGTTACCAATGTTACAGCCAATTGCATAGCCAGAATCTGTTGGGTAAACAACAACGCCGCCTTGTTTAATAATATCAACGGCTTGACTAATCAATCTCGGTTGCGGATTTTCAGGATGAATGTGAAATAATTGACTCATAATAATGCCCCTTCTTGTCCTTCCCAGGCTTGCCAAACACCTTGGCAGTCTTTCGGTAAGTATAAATTTTTGCCAAGCTCTAAATAACTTGTCGGAAAATGAAAATCAGACCCTTGCGAGCAAAGTAAATCGTACTCACGGCTGAGTTCACCTAAAAATTGACGTTCGCTTGGCGCCTGCTGAGGTTGTGCAACTTCCATTGCGTCTCCTCCTACACTTTTAAATTCTACTAATAGCTTGCGTAACCATTTGTTCGACATTTGATAACTACTTGGGTGCGCAAGTACAGCAACTCCACCAGCGGCATGAATAGCCTCAATAGCCGTTTGCATGGTGCACCAACAACTTGGTACATAACCTGTTTTGCCACGACCTAAATACTTTTTAAATACACCAGGAAAGTTTTTTGCTACGCCGCGCTCTATTAATGCACGTGCAAAATGTGCGCGTGTGATTTGCGCGTTTTTTGCAAGCTCTTTAGCCTGCTCATAAATGCCATCAAAACCGTTTTTTGTAAGACGTGCGCCAATTTCTAGCGCGCGCTCTTCTCGCTTTTGCTGCTGAGCAGATAATAAAGAGGTAAGGTCAATATTCTCAATATCAATATTTAAACCAACAATATGAATTTCGAAGCTTTCCCATTTAGTCGACACTTCTGTACCCGTTATTAATGAAAGCGGTAATTTTTCAGCTTCAATAAATTGCTGGGCAGGTTTAATGGCTGCCACAGTGTCGTGATCGGTAATAGCAAACACATCAATATTTTTATCAACAGCGCGATGCAATAATTCTTCGACCGTTAAACGCCCGTCTGAGTGTGTGGTGTGGCTATGTAAATCGTATTTTATCAAAAGAAAACTGCTTAAAATTAAGGGTTAATGGTGTTTATGTAAGTATAACAAGTTTTTTGACTAAATTGTTTTAAATAAACACTTGACACAAAAGCATAAGATACGTTTTACTATAGCCACTTTCAGACACATTAAGAATTAACAATGATGATCAATTCAAACTTAAACACTATTTGGTGGTGGCACTCGTAATTATCGGGTGATGAATTGTCGTGTCTAACAAAAATTCAAAACCCGCAACTATGCGGGTTTTTTTATAACTAAATTTTACGTAACGTTTTATATTATAAATATTTAATAAATATTGAGGCAGAAAAACATGAATAACGGTCTTACTCTTACACATCGTTGGTGGTGGCGCTTGATATAGCGGGACGGTAATGATCTGTTTGTAATTTAGATATCGTTATTCAAGCCCCGCATTGCACAGCATTGCGGGGTTTAATTTTTTGAGGGAATGAGGTTTGATTTTTAGTCATATAACTACCACACCAGGCGAAGTAACAAGCATAACGCAAGTACGCGACTATATAAGTAGCCCTCTTGCATTATATGCTGCACTTGATAAGCCTAATTCGCTGCTACTTGAATCGGCTGAAATTGATTCTAAAGACAGTGTTAAGAGCTTAATTTTAGTTGACTGTGCCTTGCGCATTGTATGCCAAGGCAAAACGGTAACAGTGACTGCGCAATCTAATAATGGTCAACAACTTCTAAGCTACTTACAAAGTAATGTTAAAAGCTGTGACGCAACCTTAGACGACACAACACTTACGCTTAGTTATTTAGACACAAGCGGCGATACTGACGAGGCAAGTAAACTCGTTGCAGATAATGCATTTAGCGCTCTGCGCACTTGTATTAACAGTATAAAAAGCACAACCAGCAATCCATTTTCAGTATTTTTAGGCGGTGTATTTGCCTACGATATGGTGGCGAACTTTGAGCAATTAAGTGATGTACCAGACGGTGAAAATACGTGCCCAGATTATGTGTTTTATTTAGCCGAAACGTTAGTTGTTATTGATCATCAAAAACAAACAACCGAACTCATTGGTAATGTATTTAATGGCCCTGACGTACATGCAAATTGCTTTGAAGTAGGCAAAGAGTTAGAACGTTTAAATACACTGTGCGACAACGCCTCAGAATTTAGTGCGGATATGCAAAGTGGACAATGTGATGTAAGCGTTGATATAAGCGACGAGACATATTGTGAGCAAGTGGTTAAGCTTAAAAAGAACATTGTAGATGGTGATATTTTTCAGGTAGTACCGTCGCGCACATTTTCACTACCTTGCCCTAATTCTTTGCATGCGTATAGCAAACTTAAAAAGCAAAATCCAAGCCCATACATGTTTTATATGCGCGATGAAGACTTTGCATTATTTGGTGCATCGCCTGAATCAGCACTTAAGTACACAGTGCAATCTAAACAAGTCGAAGTGTATCCCATTGCTGGCACTCGCCCACGTGGCAAATTTGCTAATGGGCAAATAAACCCAGACCTAGATAGCCGCATTGAACTTGAACTTAGAAACGATCAAAAAGAACGTGCTGAACATTTAATGCTTGTAGATTTAGCCCGTAACGACGTAGCACGTATTAGTGTTGCAGGTACTCGCTTTGCCAAAGAGTTATTAAAAGTAGACCGCTATTCACAGGTAATGCATTTAGTATCGCGCGTTGTAGGCACATTAAAACCAGAGCTTGATGCACTGCATGCTTACCAAGCTTGTATGAACATGGGCACACTTGTTGGCGCACCAAAGGTTCGGGCTGCTGAGCTTGTACGTCAAACTGAAGGTAAACGCCGTGGCAGTTATGGCGGCGCTGTAGGTTACTTAACCGGTGACGGTGCAATGGATAGCTGTATTGTTATTCGCTCTGCTTTTGTTAAAAATAATATAGCTTATGTACAGGCTGGTGCCGGTGTGGTGTTTGACTCAGATCCTATTTCTGAAGCAAACGAAACCCGAGCTAAAGCACAAGCGGTTATTACCGCCATTAAATCTACTTACAAGGCGGTATAGAATGAGTGAAGCTAATCCTATAAAAATCTATTTTTTAGATAACTTTGACTCATTTACTTACAACCTTGTTGATGAGCTAACAATGCTTGGCGGGGAACTTGTTGTTTACAGAAACAACATTAGCGCCGAGGTTATTTTTAACAAAATGCGCCAAGAACAAGGTCAAGTACTATTGGTACTTTCGCCAGGTCCTGGCACACCAAGCGATGCAGGCTGTTTGATGGAGCTTATTGAGCTCTCTAAAGGTCATTTCCCTATGCTGGGTATTTGTTTGGGTCAACAAGCGTTAACCCAAAGCTACGGCGGAGTAATCGGTCATGCCGGTGAAACCGTACATGGTAAGTCTTCAATTATTAGTTTAGGCGAGCACCCTGTATTTGATGGTATGGGCGATACAATGCCTGTTGCACGTTATCATTCATTAATGGCAACAAAAGTGCCTGACAATATTGAGGTAATTGCCCAATATGAAGATATACCTATGGCTATTTATCATCATGATGACAACGCATTGGGTTACCAGTTTCATCCAGAATCAATACTAACGCCGAACGGCGCAATGCTACTTCAGCAAAGTGTAGCCTACTTAACACGTGCCAAATAAAAGAGGACATTATGAGTACACAACCAGAACAACCCATAAATGTTCAACACGCTATTGAGCAACTAATTACTGGGCAATCATTAAGCTACGCAGACGCCAAAGCGCTTTTTGATGAAATAATGCAAGGTAATATGAGTGAAATTGAGCTAACCGCCCTACTTATAAGCCTTAAAATTAAAGGCGAAGTAAGCGACGAAATTGCAGGGGCTGCAGCCTCAATGCGCGAAAACGCCGTTGCTTTTACTACCAACAGTACGCAACTTGCTGATAGCTGTGGCACTGGCGGCGATGGATCAAATACCATTAATATAAGTACAACAGCTGCCATTGTTGCCGCTGCTGCCGGTATTAACATGGTAAAGCATGGTAATCGCAGTGTATCGAGTAATTCAGGCTCTGCAGATTTACTAAAAGCCTTGGGCATTAATATAGATATGAGCCCTGAGCAAGCAGCAAAATGCCTTGAGCAAACTAACTTTACCTTTTTGTTTGCACCGCACTATCACAGTGGTGTACGCCATGCGATGGGTGTGCGTACAGCGCTTAAAACACGTACTATTTTTAATATTTTAGGCCCGCTTGCTAACCCAGCGGCACCTGAAGTGCAATTACTCGGCGTGTATAACGAAGCGTTGTGTATGCCAATGGCACAAACACTTAAAACCCTTGGCACAAAGCGCGCTATGATTGTTCACGGCTCGGGCACTGACGAAATAGCCCTACATGGTCCAACTACGGTTGTTGAGCTAAATAACGGTAATATTACCCAATATACGCTTAACCCAAGTGACTTTGACCTTGCAAACTATTCACTTGAACAGCTCGCTGGTGAAGGTCCAC
Organism: Pseudoalteromonas sp. Z9A5; assembly: GCF_011378875.1. Lineage (NCBI taxonomy): Bacteria > Pseudomonadati > Pseudomonadota > Gammaproteobacteria > Alteromonadales > Pseudoalteromonadaceae > Pseudoalteromonas > Pseudoalteromonas sp. Z9A5. The sequence goes on along the minus strand of NZ_WTLC01000037.1, from coordinate 43,478 downwards.
AATACAATGCAAAAGCAAGCCTCGCTATTTTAGAAGGTAAAGGCACAAAAGCCCACAATGCAGCCATTATTGTAAACGTAGCCGCACTGTTATACCTAACTGGTAAAGCAAAAACGTTAAAAGAGGGCGCGCAACAAGTACAAACATTATTAAGTTCAGGGCAAGCCATGAACACATTAAATAAAATTATTGAGGTAAGTAATGGCTAATGTATTAGATAAAATCGTTGCTGATAAAAAATTAGAACTAATTGAGCGTAAAGCCGCACGCCCGCTTGAAAGCTTTAAACAGCAAGCAGTGCCTACAAGCCGTAGCTTTTATAAAGCACTTGCAGCACCTGGCACTCAGTTTATTTTAGAGTGTAAAAAAGCATCGCCTTCAAAAGGGTTAATTAGAGACCCATTTGATTTAACCGAAATCACCTCGGTTTATAAAAAATATGCAACCTGCATGAGTGTGTTAACTGATGCTAAATATTTTCAAGGCAGCTTTGACTACCTCGAATTTGTGCGTAGCCAAGTAGAACAACCGCTTATCTGTAAAGACTTTTTTATAGATGAGTACCAAGTGTACATGGCACGTATTTATGGTGGTGACGCTATATTATTAATGCTTTCGGTACTTGATGACGAAAACTATAAAGCACTGCATGCCGTTGCCGATTCACTTAATATGTCGGTATTAACCGAAGTCAGTAATGAAGAAGAAGTACACCGCGCACTTGCGCTTGATGCACAAATTATTGGTATTAATAACCGTGATTTACGCGATTTAAGCACCGATTTAGCCACTACCGAAAAACTACGAAAGCTTATTCCGGCTGATAAAGTGGTTATTTCGGAGTCGGGGATTTACACCCATCAAGACGTAAAACGTTTAGCTCCTCTATGCGATGGCTTTTTAATTGGCAGCTCACTTATGAGTGAACGTGATTTAGAGCAAGCATGTCGCCGTGTTATTTTAGGTGACAATAAAGTATGTGGTTTAACACGTAGCCAAGATGCACAAGCTGCGTATCAAAACGGTGCTATTTACGGTGGTTTGATTTTTCACCCTAAATCGCCACGCTATGTCGATTTAGATTGTGCAATAGAGCTTAGTAAAAGTGCACCACTTAATTTTGTTGGTGTGTTTGTCGACGCTCCAATTGAGCAAGTTGCTCAATACGCAAGTGTGCTAAAATTGGCGGCAGTTCAATTACATGGTCAAGAAAGTGACGATTACATCGCCGCTTTGCGTACACAGTTACCAACCGGCTGCGAAATATGGAAAGCACAGGCAGTTAAAAATACATTACCTACTCCAGTAAATGGGGTTGATCGTCATCTTTACGATACACACAGCGACACTCAAGCTGGCGGTACTGGTAAAGCATTTGATTGGTCGGTGCTTAGCGGCGCAACCACACCATTTATGCTAGCTGGTGGCTTAAATCCAGATAATATTAAAGATGCGCTTTTTAAAGGTGCCTTAGGCCTTGATTTAAACTCAGGCGTTGAAGAATCTGCGGGTAAAAAGTGCCCTAACAAATTACATAATGCTTTTACAAGCACCAGAAATTATTGAGGTTAAAATGCAAAATCCAGCTTATTTTGGCGAGTTTGGCGGTATGTTTGTACCTGAGTTACTTGTCCCTGCGCTTAAGCAGTTAGAAAACGAATTTAACAAAGCACAAAAAGATCCTGAGTTTCAGGCAGAGCTAAGTAAATTATTAAACGAGTATGCGGGTCGTCCTACCCCACTTACTTTAACGCGCAATTTAGTTAAAAATCCAAAAGTAAAACTGTACCTAAAGCGTGAAGACTTACTACACGGCGGCGCACATAAAACGAACCAAGTACTTGGTCAGGCGTTACTTACTAAGCGTATGGGTAAAAAACAAGTTATTGCTGAAACAGGTGCCGGTCAACATGGTGTTGCAACTGCACTTGCATGTGCATTACTAGGTTTAAAGTGTCGTATTTACATGGGTGCAAAAGACGTTGATCGTCAGCAACCTAACGTATTTAGAATGAAGTTAATGGGCGCAGAGGTTATTCCGGTAACAGCGGGTTCTGGCACATTAAAAGATGCAGTAAATGAAGCGCTGCGTGACTGGTCAGCAAACTACCAAGACGCACATTACCTACTAGGTACAGCTGCGGGTCCTCACCCATTCCCAACAATTGTACGCGAGTATCAAAAAATTATTGGTGAAGAAGCAAAACAACAAGTACTTAAAGCAGAAGGTCGTTTACCTGACGCTGTTATTGCCTGTGTTGGTGGTGGTTCAAACGCGATTGGTATGTTTACCGACTTTATTGACGAGCCAGGCGTTAAATTAATTGGTGTTGAGCCAGCTGGTAAAGGGCTTGATACAAATGAGCACGGTGCAACAATTTGTAAAGGTACAAAAGGCATATTACACGGTACTTATACGTACATTATGCAAAATGATGATGGCCAAATTGAAGAGTCTTACTCTGTATCAGCGGGTCTTGATTACCCAGCTGTTGGTCCTCAGCATGCATTTTTACACGAAACTGGTCGCGCTCAATACGTTGGTATTACCGATACAGAAGCGCTTGATGCGTTTCAATCGCTTGCTAAAAATGAAGGGATTATTCCGGCACTTGAATCAAGCCATGCGTTAGCTTATGCGCTTAAGTACGCAGAGGAGCTAACCGAGGAAAGTGTTATAGTGATTAATTTAAGTGGTCGTGGCGATAAAGATTTAGCACACGTTCACAATGTACTAACTGAAAGAGGTCAGCTATGAGCCTAGTAAAAACGGATCGTTACGGCAAAATGTTTGCAGCGCTTAACGAGCAAAAACAAGGTGCGTTTGTACCATTTGTAACGATTGGCGACCCAGGTAAAGCGCAAAGCATTGCGATTATTAAAAGCCTAATTGACGGCGGCGCTGATGCGCTTGAACTTGGTATTCCGTTTTCAGATCCAATTGCAGATGGTCCAGTAATTCAAAAAGCTAATATTCGCGCCCTCGATGTGCACATTAATACACAAGATTGCTTTGATATTATTAAAGAAATACGTGAGTATAATGCCGATATTCCAATTGGCTTATTATTGTATTCAAACCTTGTGTTTAAACGCGGTATAGAAGCATTTTATAAAGATGCAAAAGCAGTAGGCGTAGACTCAATTTTAGTGGCTGATGTGCCTTTACATGAATCTAAAATGTTTAGAAAGTCAGCAATGGATAATGGTGTAGACCCAATTTTTATTGCAACACCAAATGCAGATGACGACACACTTCGCCAGTGCGCCTCTTACGGTCGTGGTTACACGTATTTACTATCGCGCGCAGGTGTTACCGGTACCGATACTAAAGCACAAATGCCTGCTGGTAATATTGTTACTAAATTAAAAGAATACCATGCAGCCCCTGCTCTTTTAGGGTTTGGTATTTCAACGCCAGATGATGTAAAAGCGGCTCTTAATGCAGGAGCAGCCGGTGCTATTTCAGGCTCTGCCGTGGTTAAAATTATTGAAGCTAACCTTAATGACTTACCTGTAATGACCGCGCAGCTAAAAGCTTTTGTAGCCGATATGAAAGCAGCTACATCGCTTTAAGTTAACTAGGGCGTGTTTTATACGCATTAAAAAAAGGGCATTTAAAATGCCCTTTTTTGTTTTTTAAAAATCAAACGCTATAGCAATATCCAAACGTTTTAAAAAAATTAGTGAGCTTGGTGTTTACCCTCTAAAATCTCTTCAATAAATTTAGCATTAAATGCTTCTAAATCAGCGGGGCTTCGGCTTGTTACTAAGCCTTTATCTACACATACTTCTTGGTCAACCCAATTAGCGCCTGCATTAATTAAATCGCTTTTAATACTTGGAAAAGAGGTAATAGTACGGTCGCGCAATTTATTAATTTCAGCTAACAACCACGGAGCATGGCAAATTGCAGCAACGGGTTTGTTTTTTTCTGCTCCAAAAAAGCCATCAATAAAGGCTTTAGCATCTTTATCTTGACGTAAACTGTCTGGGTTAAATAAACCACCAGGGAGCATAAGCGCGTCGTAATCAGCGGGGTCTGCGTTTGTGACTAGTTTATCTACTGTTACTTTATCGCCCCACTTGTCTTCATCCCAGCCCGTAATTTGACCTTCTTTAATTGATACTATTTCGATGTTTGCACCGGCATCAAGTAATGCGCTGCGTGGAGATAAAAGCTCACTTTGCTCAAACCCATCAGTGGCTAAAATTGCGATTTTTTTGCCCTGTAAACGTGTGCTTGTTTGTAATGTACTCATTGAGATCTCCTTATTTGATACTAACCTGCATAAATTTTTGAGCAATTTAACGTCGTTAAATAGACCCCATATATAAGCAAATTGGTATTGTTTTAAAATATGTTCGAAACACACAGTTAAACAGCATAATGCATGCCGATTACAAGCGGTTGAAAATAAAGGAGTAAATTAATTGAAGTTTATAGGCTCTGTAAATTATTTACAGATTATGAATAATGTACATAAGTGCGAATCTATTTCCAACTCATGTAATTTAACGCCACCAAAAGCGAGGTATAAAACCTCACCTACAACATATACCTGTAGGTGCGAATTTACTTCGCGCTCATGTAACTTATCTATCAATACGGGGTTTAAAACCTTAAATAAATTTAAAGCAGATCTTTTAACGCTTTAGCAGGCTTAAAAATAGCTTTGTTTGCGCCTTCTATTTCAATTGCTGCGCCTGTTTGCGGGTTACGCCCAGTACGCGCTGGGTAATAACTTAGTGCAAACGTACCAAAGCCATTAATTTGAACTTGATCGCCTTCAGAAAGCGATTTAGTAATCACTTTTTGCAAGCTTGAAAGTGCAGCTTGAGCATCTTTTTTTGTTAATTCACTTTTGTGTGCAATGGCAGCAACGAGCTCTGCTTTATTCATTTTAGGCTCCTAAATACACGCCAAATCAGTGTTGGTTAAGCGTGGGAATACGATTATAAAAAAAATACCAAACCAAATTGGTAATAAAGCCACGCAGGCTAAGGGTTACAGGGCAACAAGTCAACCTTGTAGTTGCTAAGCTTTATGTGGTAAAAAGTCTTTGACTCTTTCTTGTATAATTTAGGTAGTATATGCACGCATTAATTGAATACATTCCACTCATACTGTTTTTTGCAGTGTTTAAACTCGTCGATATTTATTGGGCTACTGGTTTATTAATGGCTACAACGTTCATTCAAGTTGCTTATAGCTACTTTAAACATGGCTCTGTGCCTACTCGCCACTGGATATTTTTTGGCATTGCTGCCGTGTTTGGTACGCTAACGCTGGTACTTCATGATGAGCAATACATTAAATGGAAAGCAACACTCATATACGCAGGTTTAAGCTTAACGTTACTTGTTAGCCGTTATGCACTTAAAAAAAATCTAGTTAAAAAAGCGCTTAGTTCAATTCTCGAAAACGCTAACGATACAAAGCAAGCTATTGTTGTTCCAGAGCCGTTATGGGATAAACTTAACTTAATGTGGGTTGCTATTACTGCGGGTATAGCTGGGTTGAATATTTATATTGCGTATAACTTTTCGCTCGACTTTTGGGTCAACTTTAAAGTATTTGGCTTAATGGGTATTACCTTTGTAAGTATTTTTGCCACTATTATTGCCTTGTACAAATACCTCCCTAGTGAAGAAGAACCTGCAAAATAATTTTATAGATCACTTTGTAGATTACTAATCTCGTCATAAAAATGTCGTCTTAGCTTGATAGCTTATTAAAAAAACAAGTTGAGACGACCTTGAACGCCAATCAATATCGCTGGTTTGAATTCACCCTTATTTTTGTATTACTCCCCTTGTTGGGCTTTGGATTACGCGAGCATTTAGCTAACTGGCTTATCCCTGCACTTATTATATTAATGAGTGTGTGTTGTATGTTGCTACTGGGCGATCCCCATTTTAAACGTTTTAGGCTTACAAGCCTTGGGCAATTTTCTGCTGTTAAAAAACGTGTGTTTAGCTTCTTTTTTTTAGGTGCACTGTTCTCAGGTATGTTTTACGGGATTATTCATCAGGGCAACTGGTTTACCCTTCCCCGCAACTCGTTTAATGATTGGCTTTTACTGCTGTTGCTCTACCCAATACTGTCGGTTATCCCTCAAGAATTAATATTCAGAACCTACTTTTTTCATCGTTATAAACGAATCATGCCCAAAAAAGCGGTGCGTATAATAGTAAGTGCAACTGTATTTGCATTGGCGCATATTGTGTATGCAAATTGGATTGCAGTAGGTTTAGCGTTTTTAGGTGGTTTGCTGTTTGCTTATACCTATGCACAAAGTCGCTCAACCTTTGTGTGTGTTATTGAACATAGTTTATGGGGGCTCTGGATGTTTACCCTTGGAATTGGCAGCTACCTTGACTCTGGTGCATTTAATTAAAGTGACCTTTATTTAAAGTTACACAAAAAAGCCGCGACAAGCGCGGCCTTTATATTTAATTTTATACTTAAAAACCAAATATTTTTAAACCAAAAAACTTAGTCGCTACGGTGTTAATAAATATCACAGCTAATATAACTGGAATAAACGTTGAAAGTGAAAAATTAACGTATTTTTCCATAAAGCTGCCCGCATAATTAGGCGAGCCTAAGCTTAATTCCTGCGTTAAACGTGCTTTTTTCCAGCGGTACATAACAAACAAGCACACCATTAAGCCGTTAAGCGGTAATATAGTGTCGTAAAACACATCAACAATAATATCAAAAAAGCTTTTACCTTCACCACCATAACTAGTTATTGATGTAAGGCTATCTACCATACCAAACGACATGGTACATAAAATAGTAAGTAACCCCGTAGAAAGCGTTAAAATACCCAATGCTTTTTTACGGCTAATACCTTTACGGTCGCTTAGCGTTGCCGTTGGTACTTCTACTATAGAAACAAGTGAAGTGATAGCGGCAAAAAATACAAGTAGAAAGAATGAGAATGCCACAATAGATGCACCGGTATATCCAATATCATTTTGTAACGCTAATAATATTTTAGGTAAATAAACAAATATCATAGAAACTGATGAATCAGAAAGTGAAGCTGGGTCGGTGTTAGGATCAAAACTAAATATAGCTGGCAGCACCATTAAACCTGCAACAAATGCGACTAAAGAGTCGGTAATTGCAACCATTTTAGCGCTTCCTACAATATCGTCTTTTTTAGATATATAAGACGCGTAAGTCATTAAAATACCCATACCGAGCGATAATGAGAAAAATGCTTGGCTTAATGCGCCATTAAGTACACTTGCACTCATTTTAGAGAAGTCAGGAATAACGTAATACTCAACTCCTGCCATAGCGTTATCTAATGTTAATACATAAGTTACCAAGGCAAGCAGCATTACAAGCAGTGCTGGCATTATAAATTTTGCTGCTTTTTCAATACCTTGCTTAACACCACCTAATAATATTAAATTAACAATAATTACCACAACAGCCATGTAACCAAATACAGTGTAACTATTAATAAAGATATCAAAATGTTCCGGCTCAGCGAGTGAGTCTAAGTTACCCAATGCTGTTTGTGTTAAGTAACCAAAAATCCACACAGTGATTACCATATAAAAAACAGCAATCATAAATGGCGTTAATACTGCCATAAAGCCTGCAAGCTTCCACTTTTTATCGTTGTTAGCTAAAAGCTTGTACGCGCCAAGTGGATCTTTTTGGGCATTTCGACCCATCGCCATTTCGGCCATCATCACTGGTAAACAAATAAATGCGACAAATAATGCGTAAATTAATAAAAATGCGCCACCACCATTTTTGGTAGCAGAAACAGGAAAACCAACTAAATTACCAATACCGACTGCCGACCCTGCAGCAGCAAGTATAAATCCGAGGCGGGAGCTGAAGTGCTCTCTATTTTCGCTCATGCATTAACCTTGTTATTATTTTGTAGTATTTCAGCGACTCTACCAGTGTTTTACAGCGTTTTTCAAGCAATTACAGTGTAAAAATAAAATCGTAGTGTAAACTTTCAAAATAACGCTTTTAATTCACCAATTTTCAACGCTGTGGTAGTATTAATTTAATCAAATTTAACAATTTTTATGAGATTCCTTATGTTGTACATGATTCACTCAACAGACGTTGAAAACAGCTTAGAGTTTAGAAAAGCAGCACGCCCAGCACATTTAGCACGCCTTAGTGAACTTGATTCGCAAAACCGCTTACTTACTGCGGGTCCTTTTCCGGCAATTGATAGCGAAGATCCTCAAGAAGCGGGCTTTACTGGTTCATTAGTTGTTGCTGAATTTGAATCATTAGAAGCAGCACGAGAATGGGCTGCAGCGGACCCTTATGTTGCTGCCGGCGTTTATGAAAATACCGTTGTTAAACCATTTAAAAAAGTATTCCCTGCTTAGAAATGTGAGTAAACTCTGAGGCAGTGCTTTGCGCTACAATTCAGGGTTTGTTCACTACATTTTAATTAAAATTGCTAATGTAGAAGCTAATTAACGTTTTTACTTGAATTTTAGCAACTTAGTTAATTAAACTAAGTAGGTCTGGTCTAGGAGTTTCCATTATGCGCGTATTATTAAGCCTTAGCTTTATTGCTTGTATTAGCTTTGCAAATTTTGCTCAAGCAAATACAACAACGACTCAAACAGTACAAGCTGAGGTAAACAAAAAGAAAGCCGTAATACTTGCAAAGGAAACTATAGGTGGTAAGACCTTAAAAATTACCGAGAAAACAGATTTTTATACTGTACGAATACTCAAATCTGACGGCCACGTCGTTGATTTACATATAAATAAAAAAACCGGCGAAGTGAAGAAGGATTAAAAATGCGAATTTTAGTTATAGAAGACGATTTACATTTAGCAGACAACCTACGTAATGCCCTAGAAAAAGAGCGTTACAGCGTGGATTTATGCCACGATGGTGAAGCAGGTCTTTTCCACATTACAGAATACCCGCTTGATATGGCCGTAGTTGATTTAGGTTTACCTAAAATAGACGGTATTGAGCTAATTAATAAAGCACGTGCACAAGGCATAACCATTCCTATTTTAATCTTAACAGCGCGCGACCGCTGGCAGGATAAAGTAGAAGGTCTAGATGCTGGTGCAGATGACTACTTAACAAAACCATTTCATGTTGAAGAATTAATCGCACGTTGTAATGCATTAATTCGTCGTAGTGCAGGTAAAGCAAACCCTGAAATGACTGCGGGTCCTATTAAAATTCATACGCGTTCACAACAAGTATGGGTTGACGATAAAGAGCTAAGCCTTACCGCATATGAATACAAAGTACTTGAATACTTAATGGTTAACCCACAAAAAGTTATTTCTAAATCAGAATTGACTGAACATATTTACGATCAAGATTTCGACCTTGATTCAAACGTAATTGAAGTATTTGTTTTACGTTTGCGTAAAAAGTTAGACCCTGATGGTGTACTAAACCCAGTTGAAACACTACGTGGTCGTGGTTACAGGCTCAAAAGCCAGTGGTAATACCGCAAATATCGTTAAAAATAAGGCAAGGATTTATCCTTGTCTTTGTTTTATTAGTCGCCCTTCCTATATTATTTTATTCCATTGGCAAAGCATATTATGCCTCACTGGTTGATGCGACAGAAAAAACCCTCGAAGCTCAATTATACTCATTAATCTCTGAAGTCGACTTTACTGAGAACGGTATTGTTATGCCTAGTACTATTTTGGCACCAGAGTTGAATAGGTTAAATTCAGACACTTATGCAATGATTTACCGCGATGATGAACCTATTTGGCACTCTGAATCGGCTGTAAACCTAGATTTTATTCCGCAACAAATTCAAACCAAAGCTGGCGCGGCTGATTTTCGTCGTGTTGAATTTAAAAAATCAGCGTATTGGCAATTAAGCTTAACCGTTATTTTAAACAATATTGATCAATCAGAACAAGCGCGGTTTATTTTAGTTAAGCGTAACGACGCTCTCGTAAGATTAATGGATGGGTTTAAACAAACATTGGTTGATTGGATGTTTATAATGGGTGTTGCTATTGCGGGACTCATGGCGATTGGTTTTATTTGGAGCGCACGCCCCTTACAACGCCTAGATAAAGAAATTAAAGCAATTGAATCAGGTGATATTCAAGAAATTAAAGGGCTCTACCCAATTGAGTTGCAAACAATAAAAGCAGATCTAAATTTATTACTTGAGTCGCAGCAACGTCAAAAAGAGCGTTATAGAGCGTCATTAAGTGACTTAGCGCATGCTCTTAAAACACCGCTTGCGGTATTAAAATCAAGCCCATTAGCTAATGATGCCGACGCACAAGAGCAACTTGATCGAATTAATGTGATGATCGAACATCAATTAAAACGTGCGGCAACGGGCGCATCAGACACATGGAAAAAACAAACGCCTATTAAACCAGTGCTCGATTCTATTTTAAGTGCAATGGCAAAAGTTTACCGCGATAAAGACATTATTTTTAATTGCACTGTTTCTGATAAAGACTACTTTTTAGGTGATCAAACTGATTTATTAGAGCTACTTGGTAACCTGATAGATAACGCCTGTAAAGCATGTCGCTCACAAGTAGAAATACAAATAGTACAAAGTAAAACACTTTGTATTGGCATAAGTGACGATGGTCCTGGTGTGCCTGAAGACAAGCGAGAGTCTTTACTTACACGCGGTACCCGCCTTGATACATACGAAAGCGGTCATGGTGTAGGTATGGCAATAGTCTCTGACTTAGTAAAATCATATAACGGTGTACTAACTATAACAAAATCAGATAACTTGGGCGGCGCTCAATTTATTTTAGAGTTTAATTATAATGATAAAAAATAATTATTTATTACATCATATAGTAGCTTTATTTTTATTAGGGTTTAGCTCGTTTAGTTTTTCGGCTCAAGTATGTAGTTTGCCAGAAAACGCAACACCAAATGTAGCAAAGCGATATATTCAATGCCTTGATAGCGAAATAAATAAGGTAGAGCAAGTACAAGCTACTTGGATATTAAAACGTAAATTTGAGTTAACAAAAATAGAAGAAGAAACAGGTAATACACAAGTATTGCCTTTATTTATGCGCAGTATAAGTAACCACGAAAAGTATATAAAAAGTAGTTGCCAATGGCGCTATATATTAAAATCACCCAATGGAACTGCTGCTGCGATTAGCTATAAACTCTGTGAAATTGAGCTAATGAAGCAATTTACAGACGTATTAAAAATACCACTTTAATATAGTACGATTAAAATAATGAGGGCAAAAGATTAAACTTTAATTTTTTGCCCTGCTAAAAACACACAAAATGGTACACAGTAAGTTAATATAGCAGGTAATACTTTTAAATTAGCGTCTGCAAACAATGCATCATACTGATTAATAACAAGTAAAACAGACCCCACAACAAGCGCCACCTTTGCTGCCATAAATAGCATTCTGCTTAGTTTACTATTTGAGGTATTAATTTCATCTACTATTAATGTGCCTTCAATTTTGCTCATTATTATTCAACTACTTTTAACTTAGCAGCATGCTTTTTTAAATAAGTAATAATATCCATCGACTCATATAGCCATTTTGTTTTATTACCAGCTTGAATGATTTTTAAACATGGTACCTGCTTTTTACCGCCCTCTTTAACAAGCTCTTCATTATATTCACTCACAAGCGATGTTTCGCGCAGCTCAACATTTAGCTCTTGATGGTTAATATATTTGACGACCATTTTACAAAATGGGCAATATTCTTTATAAAATAGCTCTACACGTAACGATGATTCTAAATTACTCATTATATTCTCCTTAGCGTTGATGCATGTATTATGGACTTAAATAAAAAACAAAAAATGATATTATGCATATAATTAATGTCATTTTGTTCAATTTTGGTAGGTGCAGTATCGATATATTAGCCAATGTACTAAAAGAAATTAGACTCAGTTCTCGCACATATTTTTGTGCCGACTTTGAAACACCTTGGGGTATGGATATTCCTAGTAGCCAGCATGGTGGCTTTCATATTGCTGTTACAGGCGAGTTTTACGTCTATATAAAACACAATCATAAACATATTCATTTAAAAGAAGGTGACATTATTGCGTTTCCTTTAGGTGCCGCACATCAATTAAGTGATAACAATACAGATAAAGCAGCTGATTCATTGCTAAACGGTGAAAGCGTTGTAGAAGCCATACTAAGCGGAAACAATCCTTTTGAACCCAAAGGACTTAGTAATTCATTAAATACTGTTTTATGCGGCGCATTTAATTATGACACTTCACTTAATCACCCACTGTTTAACGACTTACCTGAATATATTCATATTAAATCGAGCGAGTTGCCGTGGTTACAAGGCTTAGTTAGCGTGCTTTCTAACGAGACCCGTACAGCTAAACCAGGCTATTCAGTATTAGTTGATAGATTAACAGAGGTATTATTTATTCAACTACTTCGTGCCCACATGCTTGAAAAAATGCTGATAGCGGTTTTTTAAGTGCACTAAACGATTCCAAAATTAACGCTGCTTTAACCGCCGTTCATCAAGATTTGCAAGGCAACATAAATGTAGGGCAGCTAGGCGAATTAGTAGGAATGTCGCGTACTAGCTTTAATCAACGCTTTACAAAATTAGTCGGCGAGTCACCAAAAACATATTTAACTAATTTTCGCTTACAAAATGCTAAAAATAGCTTACTTAATAATAACAGCCCTATAATTCAAATTGCGGAAAATGCCGGATACAGTAGCGAAGCCGCTTTTAGTAAAGCTTTTAAACGCTATTACAAAGTCCCTCCAGGTTCGGTTCGCAAAAAATCTGCCGAGCGAACACTTGACAACTAACAGCGCTCAAAACAAACTACCTACTGGTAGGTTAATCAAAATAAAGAGATAATATACATATGCATCAACCAGTAATTATTATAGGTGGCGGGATCGCCGGATTATACAGTGCATATCAATTGCAGCTGCTCAATATTCCTTATTTATTATTAGAGGCTAAATCGCAACTAGGTGGCCGAATACTTGCGGCGCAATCAACTACAAATAGCGATGTTAGTTTTGATTTGGGACCAACTTGGATTTTTCCTCACCAGCCAAAAATTCAAGAACTCGTTAAATCACTTAACTTACCCATGTTTGAGCAATACACAAAGGGCGATGTTTTATATCAAGCTGATAGTACCGGCAAGCCTCAGCAAATAGCGGGCGCTGGTGAAATGCAGTTATTTAGACTTCGCCATGGCATGTACACACTAATTAATGCGCTATATAAACAACTAGACCCTAATTCAGTTCTATTAAATCACCGTGTTACCGAGCTAAAAAAGAGTAATGGTCGTTGGCACTTAGTTGTTAATAACAATGGGCAGTTAAAACACTTTAGCAGTGAGCATATAATGGCTGCTATGCCACCTCGTATGATTACCCGTCATTTAACACCACAATTGTGGGCTGATAACACACTAATAAACCGTTTAAATTCAGTGCCAACGTGGATGGCAGGGCAAGCTAAGTTTATTGCTACTTTTAAAGATGCTTTTTGGCGAAATACAAATTTGTCAGGACAATGTTTTAGCCGAGTAGGACCCATGGTTGAAATACACGACGCCAGCGCCGCAGACAATAGCTCACCTGCATTATTTGGGTTTATAGGTGTGCCCTACTCAACTCGTAGTCAAATATCAACAAAACAACTAAAACAAGCCTGCATTAAACAGCTTGCATATTTTTATGGGGATGATGCATACAACGCTACATCATATTTTATTAAAGATTGGGCTAACGATGAATTTGTAGCTGATAAAAACGATCAAACTCAGCCATCGCAACATCCCGACTTTAACTTTACGGGTTTGAATGAGCAGTTAAATAGTTTAAATATACACTTTGTAGCAAGTGAATTTGCAAAGCAAGAAGCGGGATATTTAGAGGGTGCAATAAACGCAGTTGATGAAGTTATTGAGCTGTTAAATGTATAGTTTTAAAAATAAATATTTTAGTTACTTAGAGCTGTAATCTACAGCTCTAAGTATTTTTAATGCAGCAGTTAAAGAGCCGTTAATTAACTCTTAGTTACTTCTTCACCACTACCAAGTAAGGTAGCAATCCATTTACCTTCAACACTGGCTTCTAAACCTATTTTTACAATCATTGTTAATGGTACAGATAAAAGCATACCGACGGTACCTAATAACCAGCCCCAAAATATTAATGACAAAAATACAACTAATGTAGAAAGACCAAGCCCTTTCCCTAAAAATTTAGGCTCTACAATGTTTCCCATTACGGTATTTATAGTTAAGTACCCTGCGCCAACAAGCCCTGCGACTAAAGGTCCTTGGGTGATCAATGCAAGTAATACTGCCGGTACGGCAGCGATAATAGACCCAATATTAGGAATGTAATTAAACATGAAGGCAAGCACACCCCACAATACAAAGTAATCTACATCTAAAATCCAAAGGTAAAATGCAGCTATTATACCTGTACCCAAACTTACTAGCGTTTTAATTGCAAGGTATGAGTTTATTGATTCTAAAAAACGATCTATTTGTTTCATTTTACTGTCTGGATCTTCAAGTGCCATATGTATTTTATTGCTCAACATAGGTCCTTCAAACAACATAAAAATAACCGTTAAAATAATCAAAAACATGTTTGCCATTACGCCACCTAAACCAGTGAGCATATTGGTGGCTACATCAACCATTTTGCCTGGGTCGAACATATTAATTAACTGTTCTTTATTAATTAATATATTGTACTGAGAGGCTAAATCAACAAGCCATACAAACTCTTCTTTAAGCTGTACTTTGTACTCAGGAAGTTGCTGCGAAAAATCATTTATAGACTGCCCAACCAGCCCACCAAGGCTCACACCTAAACCTACAATAATAAGCACCACTAACATAACAGCAACGCCTTTAGGAATTCGGTAGCGTGCGAAAAACTTAATAAGTGGATTACAAATAATGGCAATAAACGCCGCCAAAATAAACGGAATAATAATTACACTTGCTGCTTTTATGCCTGCGAGCACTACCACTAAGGAAGCAAAAACTATTAAGCTTTTATTTACTCCAGTTAAACTTGCCAATTCATTAATCCTTTTATTATTTATATGCCTTAAGTGTAAGGCAAAAGCTAATTAAATGAAATATTTACCAAGTGATCATAAAAACCTACCCCACGTATATATGTAGCAAAGCAATTAATTAGCGAGTATACATTTTAATCACTTGCTACTATTTTACCGTAAGGATTAATAATGCATATATTTATTACCGGCGCGACAGGTTTGATTGGCTCACATTTATGCCCATTTTTACTTCATCATAATCAAGTAACCGTTCTTAGTCGCAACCCTGCAAAAGCAAATGCACTCTTGAGTCACAAAGTGCATGCTATTAGCGATATAAATTTAGTTGATTTTAATAGTGTTGATGTTGTTATTAACTTAGTTGGAGAACCGATTGTTAATAAACGTTGGAGCGCAAAGCAGAAAAAAATAATACGAGACAGTCGTATCGATATCACACAACAGATAACCTCTGCCATAAAAGCCTGTTTTAACCCTCCTCATACATTTATTTCAGGCAGTGCAATTGGATTTTACGGTCGTCAGAATAGTGATTTTATTGATGAAAGTTTTGATAATCCACACGATGAATTTAGCCATCAACTCTGTAAAGATTGGGAAGACGCAGCAATAGCAGCACAGTCAACTCAAACCCGAGTGTGTTTATTGCGTACAGGTATTGTATTGGCTAAAAAAGAGGGAGCTTTAAGCAAAATGCTACCTGCGTTTAAATTATGCTTAGGCGGTCCTATAGGTAATGGCAAACAAGGTATGTCGTGGATACATATAGACGATATGACACAGCTGATTCTATTTGTTATTGAACACAGCGAATTATCAGGTCCTATTAACGCAACAGCACCCAACCCAGTGAGTAACGCAATATTTAGTAAAAGTTTAGGAGAGGCATTATCACGCCCCGCATTTATGACAATGCCGGTGCCTGTACTTAAATTATTAATGGGAGAAATGTCAGACCTTTTGACTACGGGTCAGTTTATAATTCCAAGTAAAGCACTAAATCACGGCTACAAATTTCATCATTCTGAATTAAAATCAGCACTAAATAGCTTGGTTTAGCTTACGTTAATAATAATAAAGTTATAGTTATCAATAGGGACAAAAAACAAAACAAAAATCAGTACTTTTTACCCATATGGATATTAATTAATTAGTGCATAATGCTTAGCTTAATTTGGTCAATGTACTATTATTAATGTCGAAACTAGCAATTTTTTAGTAATAAAAAATTAAAATTTGGCTTTAGGTACAACACATTTAATTGAAATTAGTAGATTCAAAATAAACAAATATAACTGTCTAACACTACACATTTTATAAAAGAGAAAAACTAATGCTACATCTTCCTACAGTGATCTGTTTCTCTTTTATATTGAATATAATAATAGGTTTGTTTTTTTTCTCTGTGCATAACTTTAAAAAACAAACATCTTTTTTATTGCTTGGCTGTGCGTGTATTACATTTGCTATTGCGGAATTACTTGCTTGCTTACGCTTATTTATTAACGCGCCATTTGTAACACATTATATTGCCAGTATTTTTATTGTTTTAAGCCCTCTTTTAATTATTATAGGCTTACACAAATACAAACATACACAACAGCTAAATTTGCTCCCTATATACTGCATATTAGCTTTTTCAGCTTTACTACTATTGGGAATCTATCAGTACGAAGCAGGTCAAATGCTCATAAGTATGATTGTTGCAGGGCTATTTTTTTACGCTGCATATATTATAAAAATTATGAACTTTGTTGCCAAATTACAAAAAAATGCACTGATTTTTTGTTTTTTAGCACATGGTGGAGTGATGTTGTTTCAAGTTACTCTACTCGCTATGCCTACCCAAAGTAACCACGCATCTTTACAAATAGTGCTGGCGAGCCATTTAATATTGGCTACATGCAGCGCATTAATATTGCCTTTTTTATTATTTTCAAATACTGAATACACACTATCAAGTATTGCTAATACTGACTTGTTAAGTCAGTTATTCAATCGTCGCGGTTTTTTTAATAAAGGGAAAGAGCAATTAAATAACCCTAACAATGCCAACAAAAGTGTTTCTATAATTATACTAGATATCGATTTTTTTAAGCGTGTTAACGACCGTTATGGTCACGAAACAGGCGACAATGCCATTAAATGGATTGCTCAAAATATAAAAGAGCAATTTAATGATATTGGCATTAGTGCTCGTATAGGCGGCGAAGAGTTTGCTATTTTATTGCCTAATTGCACATTAAGTGTAGCAAGACAATACGCTGAGCAACTACGAGAAAATATTAGTAGCAATCCTTTTTATTTTAAGGGTAACCATATTAACTTATCGGTTAGTGCCGGAGTTAGTAATGCAATTAACGGTGAAGTCAGTATTAAAGATTTACTGTCTCTTGCCGACAAGCGCCTTTATTTAGCAAAAGAAACCGGTCGCGATAAAGTTGTAACCTATGATGAAAAAAACTTATTAATGCAGAACTAATCGTTAATTGCAAACCAATCGCTTATAAACACTTGGCAGGTTTAACTTTGAGTTACAAATAACTTATCTATAAAATTGCTAGGTTTTATAGTTGTTTCAGGTAATGGTAATTATCTAAGCTAATCCGCTATACCTTTAAATATTCGACCGATAACTCTTAATATCCATAAAAACAATTCTATTGGTAGCTCTATCATACACTCAAGAGCATCGAGGAATTTATTTTCGCGAGCTTTCGTTGATCTTACTTTACTCGGCCAACAAAAAGAGGCTATTACAAAGCAAGCAATACCACATAACATGCTGAATAAATTAAATCCTAAGTAAATAAAATACATTCCGGCAAAAAATAAGAAAGTAGCAATCAACGCTCTCAGTATTTCCATGATTAAGCTATCCTTGGTTTTATAGCGAACCTGAATTACCCGCTTTACATTTTTATAGATTAATTAGGTTTTTATTTAAATTCAATAATTTATCGCTATATTTTATTGTAAATTACAACAACGTTTTTACTCGTTCTAAATCAAACACAACACAATTGTAACTAGAGCATGTTGATTTTTCAGGATTAATATTTGTTTAATGTCGGGTAATAATCACGACACGTGGTTTGTAACCTAATGGACTCAGTAATCTTTCTGCGTTGTTATAATGACTTATATCCTTATAAGAATAAGTAAAAACCGAGCAAAGCTTTCACCCCTTACCCACTTCCATGTAGCAACAAAGAGTTAATCGTCTCTAAAAACACCTCATGAGCAGCGTATGCTTGGTGTTTAAACGGCGTTATCGCCTGTTTATAAATTAGGCACACTACATAGTGCTTTACCTACAAACCAACACACAACTTCAAATTTAACCTTCAAAGATAAACACGAACAAACACAAATAAACTAGCATCATAAAAAAAGCCCTTCATACGAAGGGCTTTGACATACACACAATAAAATTAATCACACTACTTACAAGAGAGCGTTGCCTCATCGGCTTTATTTGGTACTAATTGAATATTAGCCACAGATATTGATGCTTTACCATTACTGCGTAAACTAAATGGGCTTGTTAAGCTCGCAAAATTAACACCCTGCTTGGCAAAACAACCTAAATCGATTGAAACCGACTGCCACTCATTTTCTATGCTTTTATCAACAATGTCGGCTAAATCAATGCTAGCGCCACAACTACCAGAGCAAGTCATTGCAAGTACTACGTCGTTAGTCAGTTCATCATTTAGTTTTATGTCGAAACTAATAACACCGTTTGCTTCAAGGTATGCAATCGTGTCCTCAGCAAAGCTTGTTACTATTTCAGCACTGGCTTTTTCTGCACCGCTGAAGTCAAATTGGCGTGCGTCTTCTTGCACTGTTTTGTCTTCAGTTCGGTATTTAATCGCGCCAAATTCGTGGGTGCTACTTGATACATCTAATATTTTATCACCAGACTTTAACAACAAACGCCAAGGTGCAACGGGCGCGCCTACTAATACATTCATATTGGTAAGTGCTGAGTTATCAAGTTTTGAATCTTCATCAAGGTCATCAGCCAAAACGTTTTTATCGCCATATGCTAATCCAAAACCATAAGGTAATAATGGGTCGTAGTTTTCGTCACCTTTATTTACTGCTGTTTGAATTGCTGTTTTAGGCCATGAAAACGACAACTTACCTGTAAAGTTATACTGAACTTTATCATCAGCTGATTTAAGTAATACATCGGCAATACCTGCGCCCTCTGTACCTGGCAACCAAGCTGCAACAAATGCGTCAGACGCATTTAATTCACTGTTAACCCACATAGGTCTGCCCGATATAAACACAGCTACAACAGGAATACCCTGCTCTTTTAACGAGTTCAAAAGCACTAATGATTTTTTATTGCCACGCTCAAATTCAAGGTTATCTCTATCGCCGTGCCCTTCTGCATATGGTTCTTCACCAAATACAACAATAGCAACATCAGGGCGTTGTTCAAATGTGCCATCTGCGCTCAATATTGCTTTACCACCAGCAGCACTAATTTGATTTTTTAGCCCTGAGTAAATTGATGTAGCACCAGGAAAATCAACATTTTTATTGTTCGTTCCTTGCCAAGTTATACTCCAGCCACCCGACTGCTTACCAATATTGTCGGCAGCATCGCCAGCAATAAGTACATTTTGCTTTGGCGATAATGGTAAAATATTGTTTTTGTTTTTCAACAATACTAATGATTCTCGTACGGCTTCTTTGGCAACTTCACGATGCTCTTTAGCGCCAATTAGCTCTGTTTTACCAGAGAACTGACGTTTAGCTGGGCTTGGCTTATCAAATAACCCTGCGCGTAGCTTAACGCGTAAAACACGTGCCACAGCATCATCAATGCGATCCATGCTTATTTCACCAGTTTTAACTTGTGAAATTGTATTCTCGTAAAGCGGTTTCCAAGCACCGGTTGGTACCATAAAAATATCTAAACCGGCGTTAATTGCTTGTGGGCAGCTTTCGTTTGTACAGCCTTTAATTTGCCCGTGACCATTCCAATCGCCAACTACAAATCCATCAAACCCCATACGAGTTTTAAGCACATCGGTAAGCAAGTATTTATTGCCGTGGTTTTTTTTGCCATGCCAGCTGTTAAATGAAGCCATTACCGACTGACTACCAGCCGACAAACCACCTACATACCCTTGTGCATGAATATCAAACAATTCTTGTTCGGTAGTAACATTGTCACCTTGGTCGTCACCATCAACTGTGCCGCCATCACCAATAAAGTGCTTAACGGTGCTTATTACTCTTTTATCACTTAAAAAGTCGCTATCGGCTCTACCTTGCAAACCATTTACAATGGCTGCTGAGTAGTCACGTACAATTTGTGGATCCTCAGAATAGCCCTCGTATGTTCTACCCCACCTATCGTCACGTACTACAGCAACGGTGGGTGCAAAAACCCAATCAATACCTGTCGCCATTACTTCAACAGCGGTAATTGCCGCTATTTTTTCAATTAACTCAGGATTGTTAGCAGCACCTAAACCAATGTTATGAGGAAAAAGCGTAGCGCCAATTACATTATTATGACCGTGTACTGCATCCGTGCCCCACATTGTAGGAATTGCAATTCCATCAACAGAGTCATCAATAGATGCTTGATACATTTTTTCAGCAAGTGCAACCCAATCGTTCGGTGTTGCATGTTTATCGCCATTTGGAAAAGCACCGCCGCCATTAAGGTATGAACCAAAACCATATTTACGCATGTCTTCAACCGTAATATCACGTATTTCTGGCTGAATCATTTGCGCTACTTTTTGCTCAAGCGTCATCTTTTGTAAATAATCAACAATTTTAGCTTCAATTACAGGGTCTTTTTTTACTGCAATTGAAAGCTTTGGCCAAATTTTAGCTGTTTTTGATTGCGCTTCAGCATTTATATTTTCAACATTGCCATCATTACTGCATCCACTTAGTGCAGTAACACTCCCCACTAATGTTGCAATCGCTAATGCATTAAGTTTAAACGTCGTTTTCATTACAATGACTCCTTCACTAACACAGGTTTGCTGCCACTTAAGCCGTAATAAACAATAAAGATGTAACATAAAATAGGTAAGAAAAATGACATCTGTACGCCTATAGCATCAGCAAATGCGCCTTGTATTAATGGCACTATTGCACCACCTACAATTGCTAAACATAAAATACCTGAACCCTGAGCGGTATGCTTACCAAGCCCGTTAAGTGCAAGGCTAAAAATTGTTGGAAACATAATTGAATTGAATAAACCAACTAATAAAATTGACCACATAGCAACAGCGCCGGTTGTACTCATTGCAACAATCACTAAAATAATTGCCATACAAGAGTTAAAACCAAGTACTTTACCTGCGGGCACCTTTTGCATAACGGCTGCGCCAATAAAGCGTCCAACCATTGCACCGCCCCAGTAATACGTTATGTAATGCGCTGCAACATGTTCTTTTAGCCCAGCTATGTTTTCTTGTGCTAAAAAGCTTACTAAAAAACTACCAATAGCAACTTCAGCACCTACATACATAAAAATACCTACGGCACCTAATGTTAGATGACGGTACTGCCATGCACTGCCCTGTACAGCATCCGACTTTTCCGCTTCGGCTTCTTGCTCTTGCATAATATTAGGTAGTTTTAGCCAAGCAAAAATACCCGCTAACAAAATAAGCATGGCGGCTAATAGTAAATAAGGGAGTTGAACTGATTCAGCATTTTGCGAAGGCGTTAAAAATGCCTCAGATGCCGAGTCTAAAATTAATAAGGCACCAAATATTGGTGCAACCGTTGTACCTAGCGCATTAAATGCTTGCGTAAGAGTAAGGCGAGATGACGCCGTTTTTGAAGGACCTAGTAAACTCACATACGGATTAGCAGATACTTGTAATAATGTAATACCACTTGCAAGCACAAATAATGCGAATAAAAACACAGGGTAACTATGCAGTGCAGCAGCAGGATAAAATAAAACACAGCCACCAGCCGCAACTAATAGTCCTGTTACAATCCCTTTTTTATAACCTACCTTTTTTACTATGTAACCACTCGGTAACGACATTAAAAAGTAAGCGCCAAAAAAGCAAAATTGAACCAGCATCGCTTGTACGTAGGTTAAATTAAATACGCCTTTTAAATGCGGAATTAAAATATCATTTAGGCAGGTTATAAATCCCCACATAAAAAATAATGTGGTTAAAGACGTTAATGCAAAACCATAACTCTTATCCTGAAAGTTTTGCGGTTGTGTGTGTGTTGTCAGTGGTGCTGAACTTGCCATGTGCTCTCCGTAATTTATTATTATAAATCTCTTCTTAAATCACTCTTTTAATTATTTAACTTCTATACACCTTTAAAGGCGCATTAAAGAGTTGACCTAAGAATTAATAAACACTAACCTTAAATGTAAGCGCTTTCATATGCAATTAAATACGAACAAGCTGAATATTTCAACACTTTTTATTTTTACTCAGCACATATATCAGTAATTAAGTATAAATACAGAGGTAAATTCTCTGTAAATAACTCTCAAAAGGTTTGTTATTAATGACAAAATTATCACTACCACCACATTCACCGCTATTATCTAAAAACTTTGTGTATGGTGTGGCTACGGCTTCTTTTCAAATTGAAGGGGGATCAAACGATCGCCTTCCATGTATTTGGGATACGTTTTGCGATACCCCTAATAAAATAGTTGATAGCTCAGATGGGCACACAGCGTGTGATCACTATAACCTCTGGCGTGATGATATTAATATTATAGAGTCGCTAGGCGTAGATGCTTATAGGCTTTCTATTTCTTGGCCACGTGTTATGACCCAAGACGGTCAATTAAATCCTGTAGGCGTTAAATTTTATACCGATATTTTAGATGAGCTAAAACGTCGCAATATTAAAGCTTTTGTTACTTTGTACCACTGGGATTTACCGCAGTACTTGGAAGATGAAGGTGGTTGGCTTAACAGACAAACTGCTTATGCTTTTGAGCATTACGTAAATTTAATCACAAAAGCATTTGGAGAACGCGTGCATTCGTATGCCACGTTAAATGAACCATTTTGCAGTGCCTTTTTAGGTTACGAAATTGGTATTCATGCGCCAGGTAAAATAGGAAAAGAATACGGTCGTAAAGCCGCGCACCACTTATTATTAGCGCACGGACTTGCCATGACAGTGCTAAAACAAAACTCTCCTAATACCTTAAATGGCATAGTGCTTAATTTTACACCGTGTTACAGCCTTACCCAAAGTGATGAAGACTTAAAAGCCACTGCATTTGCAGACGACTACCTTAACCAATGGTACATCAAACCAATAATTGACGGTCAATACCCAAATATAATTAATCAATTACCATTAAGCCACCAGCCCGATATTCACAAAGGCGACATGGAATTAATTTCTCAATCTATTGATTATCTAGGTATAAACTTTTACACCCGCCAAGTTTATAAAGCGCACCCTACTGATATTTATGAACCAATTGCACCTACAGGTCCATTAACAGATATGGGGTGGGAAATTTATCCGCAATCATTCACCGACTTACTTGTATCGCTAAATAAAACCTACACCCTACCGCCTATTTATATAACAGAGAATGGCGCGGCAATGCCCGACACATATAATAATGGCGAAGTTAACGACTTAGACCGTTTAAATTATTATAATGATCACTTAAATGCGGTTCATAATGCGGTTGAACAAGGTGTTACAATACATGGCTACTTTGCTTGGAGCTTAATGGACAACTTTGAATGGGCAGAAGGTTACTTAAAGCGCTTTGGTATTGTGTATGTAGATTATAAAACACAGCAACGTACTATTAAAAAAAGTGGACTTGCTTACAAAGCACTTATCTCTAACAGATAATTAAAGGTTTCACAGGGCTTAGCATAAGGCGTTACTTTACAAAGTAGCAACCTTTAAAAAGAACAACGAGGGAAGTAATTCCCTGTGAAACGCCCATAGGTTTGGTTTAAAAGTAATTTATACAGCGTTATCAGTTTTAACAAAGATATAAACATCTCACAACGCAACTAAAATAAACATAAAGCGGGATAAAACAATCATGGTCAGTGTAAAAGAAAAAATAGCGTATGGCTTAGGCGACACCGCCAGTAATATTATTTTTCAAACAGTAATGATGTTTTTAATGCTGTACTACACCGATGTAGTGGGCTTATCGCCTGCAGTGGTAGGTACAATGTTTTTAGCTGTGCGTGTTTTTGATGCCGTGACTGACCCACTAATGGGAAACCTTGCTGATAAAACGCATACGCGCTGGGGTCATTTTCGCCCCTATTTACTCTGGCTTGCCCTCCCTTTTGCCATTATCAGTATTTTAGCGTTTACTACACCTGATTTAGAAGGCACTGATAAAATAATTTATGCCTTTACTACCTACACTTTGCTCATGGTTGTCTACACCGCTATAAACATTCCTTATTGCGCATTAGGCGGAGTACTAACTGCAGATATAAAAGAGCGCGTTACAATTCAATCATATCGTTTTGTATTTGGAATGTTAGGCGGCGTAATTGTTGCTGGTTGTACAATGCCAATGGTTGAATATTTTGGTCAAGGCGATGCTGCCAAAGGCTACCAATACACAATGACCGCAATGAGTATTTTAGGCTTTGTATTATTTTTACTTTGTTTTTTAGGCACAAAAGAGCGAATTCAACAGCCAAAAGAGCAAAACATCCCTTTTGCTAAAAGTGTAAAAACATTAATAAAAAACGATCAATGGCGAACCCTTTGCTTAGCCGCATTCTTTTTGCTTACTGGGCAAGTATTAAGGCTGACTCTTGCTGTTTATTACGTAAAATATTATTTAGGTCGAGACGATCTAGTAACCTTATTTATGACTCTAGGTGTGGCAGCAAGCATGGTTGGTTGCGCCTTAGCTCAACCACTTGCCAAGCGCTTTTGTAAAATAAAAGCCTATATAAGTTTACAACTTATTGCCGCTGTTATTTGCGGTTTTAGTTACTTTATTAACAGTGATCAATTAGTACTCGCGTTCACTGCATTTATTTTGTGGAAATTCTTTTTAGACATGGCAACACCTCTGCTGTGGGCTAAAATGGCCGACACAATAGATTATGGTCACCAACAAACAGGCGTGCGTATTACTGGTTTGGTTTATTCTGGCGTCATATTCTTTATTAAAATGGGTGTGGCTGTAGGTGGCGCAATTGCGGGTTGGTTGTTGTCATTTTATAGCTACCAAGCCGATACTGTACAAACACTCGATACCCAACACGGTATTTTGCTTTCATTTACTGTGTTACCTGCTTTTGGATCATTATTTGTAGCTTACATAATGAAAAAATATACACTGACAAATCAGGTTGTTGAAAATATTCAATCTAAACTAACAACAACTAGTTAAGGTATATACCCAAACCAGCTCAAAATGCAGAACTCAGGGTTGGTTTAAAAGCGATTTATACTGCGTTATTGATTTTAACAATAGAACCACTATTATTTGCGATCAATGCCTTGCCTAAATCACTTTTAAATACAACTGAAACTTACATCTTGAGGTGGTTTGGGTATTCACTCTAAGGTATGATTTAGCTGAAGAAGTAAGGATAAGCGAGTGAACAAATAACATGGCAACTATTTATCAAGTATCAGAACTTGCTGGCGTATCATTAGCCACCGTTTCACGTGTGATGAACAAAAATACCCGTGTGAGCGACAAAACTAAACAAAAAGTACTTGATGCAATGGAGCAGCTTGGTTACAAACCTAATTCGATAGCCCAATCTTTAGCATCTAACTGCACCAATAGTGTTGGTATATTAGTGTCTGAGTTACACGGCCCGTTCTTTGCTCAAATGATGGCTGGTATTGAGTCTGAGCTTCGCGCTGCTGGAAAACACGTTATTATTACCACCGGTCACAGTGAAGAAGACAAAGAAAAAGAAGGTATTGAGTTTTTAATTAGCCGACGTTGCGACGCTATTATTTTGCACGTAGAAGCCGTCTCAGACGAATATTTAATAAAGCTTAGCGAAGGCTCTACACCTGTTTATCTAATGAGCCGTTACGTAGAACCACTTAAAGAAAATTGCATAAGCCTAGATAACCAACTAGGTGGCTACCTTGCAACTAAATCGATATTAGACCAAGGGCATAATCAAATAGCCTATATTGCAGGTCCGCAATTTAAAGCCGATGCATTTAACCGGCTAGAAGGTCATAAACAAGCACTTGCTGAGGCTGATGTTAAATTTGAGCCTGCGCTTTATTATATAGGCGACTTTAACGAAACCGGTGGCAGCAAAGGCTTAAAACATTTTATAGATAGCAAAATTAACTTTACTGCACTTGTTTGCGCCAACGACGAAATGGCCTCTGGTGCTATGAAGTATGCCAGAGAGCATGGGTATAACTTACCAAACGATTTATCGATTGTTGGGTTTGATAACGTTATTTTTGCAAACTACCTCTATCCTACCCTTACAACAATAGATAACCCTGTCGCTAAAATGGGTGAGATGGCTGCTAAATTGGTTCTTAAAGACGTGTATCAAAATAAAAACCTCGTTATAAATCGGTTTTTTGAACCCACTTTAATGCAGCGTGATTCATCAGCACCACTTGTTACATCCAATTGAATGTTAAAGTATAGAATAAAAAACCAGCCAAATTTTAAACGAGTATAATATCAAAGGATAATTTCAATCTATTTTTTCAACACGTTATGTTATCTATAAAAGTATGATTTTCTTGTAAAACGCACTATATTTGTTTGAAAGCTTTTTCGTTAAATTTTAAATATAACAAATGTGATAAATAATATTATGAAGTCAAAAATAAATAATAAAAATAATAAAAATCTAGTAACAATTATTGTCTTGTTAATAATTGGTATATCTATTTTTAGTTTTCAATATTTTGATTCTGGTGAAAAGTCAGTAACAATTTGGGAACAAACAGCAGATAAAGCTAAAGAAGCAGCATATATCAGTAAAATTGCTATTTATGATGAATCTTGTAATGAGATTATTTATGACGTTTTTTATGAAAATGTAAAAAATAGCCCCAAAGAAATAAGCGAACTTGGGATTAGTCATAAAGATGTGAATAGTGGTTATGCAAAAAAAGAAGATGGTACTGTTGATTATTCTTTTTGGATTAACTCAGAAGGTGGGAAAGGCTTAAGGGGTTTACCATTGAGTGAACTTAAAGATGGCAGTGGTTCAATCAAATATAGAGCTTGGATAACTCCTGAAACAAAATCTGCTGAAACAGATGGGTTTTCTGCATTTATTAGATCTTTTGATGATAACGATAATCAAATAAACCTTTTTGACCAAGTTGAAATTAAGCATACTAAGTTTTGGGACAATAATTGTAGTTAAAAGCATTTAAACTTATAAAATTGCTTTTGTACCTAGCTTGAATCTGATCACATAGCAGATGATAAAAATAATATATATAAAAAACTGAGAGAATATCAATCTCTCAGTTTCCTAACAACCTAGCTAAATGTCGCTTTTTATGTGGCAATTACACATTCTTATTTAACCGTAACTCTCGCTACTTAACAATCCAAGGCGTTACTTTAATAACTTGCGATATATCGCCAAGTGCCGCGTTATCATCTTCCCAGTTATCTTCAACTGCAAAGTAACATACTGACTTTTCGCACGTTATACTTTTATCATCAAACTGCATTGGGCTTTTAAATGTAACTGCAACGCCCTTTTGCTCTGGTAATAAAAACCACATTAACTTGCTAACAAAAAAGCCCGATAAATCAGTTAATAATTCATCTAACTCGTCGTTAATAGTATACAAAGATTGCTTTGAAAGTGTGAGCCCTTCAAGTTCGTTTGCTTCTATTTGAAGTTTTAATTGGCAATCGTGATCTGGATTTTGTGGCTGCACCACAATAACCGCTTTATCGGTATCAAGTTGCTTATCAAACGGTAATAACAGCTGCGCTTTATCGGTAAAGTTAAGCGGATACTCGTTATTCTCAGTTAGAATAGTGCCACTTTTAATCGCACACGATTCATTTGTACCAATATCGCTTATATAAAAATTAACACGCGCGTATTGAAAATCGCCCTTATTAACAATTTTTAAGCGGTCGTAAAAACCATCATACGACATTACAAACTCTCTCGCATTTACGTTAAATGCTGTAATGCTTAGTAATACCAATGCCGTAACGTTGGTGTAATTTAAAATGCGTTTATTCATCAAAGTAAGCTCTATTTTGGTTAATCATTGTATTTAGCTCTTCTATATACGCTTCGCCGCGCTCAGAGTATGACAATAACCCATGCGTAAGCTCAGTGGCTACAATTGGTTTTTGTTCTAAGCGTAAGTTTTCACGAATAGCACGTAGATCTTTATATGCTGGGTGCGTGTTTATATTTTTAAAATAAGCGTTTATAGCAGCTCTTACCGATTTAAACGCAGCAACTTCGTGCGCAGCACCAGTATTACGGCGCTTTGGAACCATGCCACAGCCTTTTGAATAACACCACTGACCAAAAAAGTTAAGACCAATGCGTGCGAAACGCGATGTACCCCAAGCCGATTCGTTCGCAGCTTGCATAAGTGCTAATTCTTTAGGAATAATATCAACACGACGCAGTGCTTGCGTAAGTGTTAGCGTATCAAGCGTGGTTGGTAAGTCGTACGATTTTAAAATTTTAACAATGTCTTTGCTTTGTTTATTCTCAAGCGACAAATCGTTTTGTAGCATCATACGTGCAATTTCTAGTTTTGCGCGTTGCTGTAATATTTTTTTATTTTCGGCTTCAACATGCGGACGAATAAAATTAAAAAAGGCATGTTTTTTTTCTTTTACATCAGTAAATTCTGAAAACTTAGGTAGCTTAACGTTATGTAATGGTTTTTCTATTTTCTTTATTTTTTTAGATTCAGAGGTAGTTTGTCCATCTGTATCTACGTCATCACTTTGCATAAATGGGTACGCAAGTGCCCATATAAAAAATATGGTTAACAAAAACTTAAAAATGGTTTTTAGCATGTATTCTCTCTTTAAATATTAGGGCGTGTTGACCTTTTGTGATTAAGTTTGCAGTAGTATGTTTAGCATTTAGGTAAGGCAGAGCCTATGTAGTGTGGTTATTCCCATAAATAGGCGATAACGCAGCATAAATGCCAAAGGGCTCTTCTTAGGGGCGATTAAATCGCCTCTAGATTGAACAAATTTAATCCGCAAAGATCAACACGCCCTAGTTATGCATGGTCAATACACAAGCATACGAAGTCCCATTATACCTAAGCCACTTTGTAAACGCGAATAACCTAAATTCGCAATTTATAAGTGCATGGGTATACTGCTAGCGTAACTAATTATTTCTGAGTGAGCAGTATGGATAAGCAATGGCAAAGCCGAATAATAGAACAGCACAAACATAGACCTAACGACAACCGCTCACCGTGGCAGGTTGATCGCTCTCGTATTATTCACGCAGCTGCATTTAGGCGATTACAAGCCAAAACCCAAATTATGGGCATTGGTTTAAACGACTTTTACCGAACTCGCCTTACTCACTCTTTAGAAGTATCGCAAATTGGCACCGGCATACTGCGCCATTTAAAAGCACAACATAGCGATTTTACGCACTTTCCATCAACCGGACTGCTAGAAACACTGTGTTTAGCACACGATATTGGTCATCCGCCCTTTGGTCATGGTGGTGAAATAGCGCTAAATTACATGATGCGCGATCATGGTGGCTTTGAAGGCAACGCGCAAACACTGCGTATAGTTGCAAAGCTTGAGCCCTACAGCAACGGTCATGGGATGAACCTTACTCGTCGTACTTTATTAGGCTTTATAAAATACCCTGCATTTATAAACACGCTTTGGCATACCATTCCCGATACAACAACAGGTCGTGCATTTATAAAAGCAGATGATTGGCGACCAGCCAAAGGCTTATACAATGACGATGCAGCCATATTCAATTGGATAGTAGAACCACTGAGTCAAAACGATAAAACGTTGCTTGGTAACCATGCCACTATTGATAAATACCGTGCTAAAACAACATATAAATCCCTCGATAGCGCCATTATGGAACATGCCGATGACATAGCATATGCCGTACATGACTTAGAAGATGCGATTGCTACCCATGTACTTACGTTAGACGATTGGCAAACGCATGCTCTGCCTCATTTAAAAGCACTTAATTTTGACTGGTTAAACACCATGCTTGAGTCGCTCACCCAGCGTTTGTTTTCAAAAAATGACTACGAGCGAAAAGACGCCATAGGTGAGCTGGTTAATACCTTTATTATTCACATACATTTAGATATTCAAAACGATGCCTTTGAATGCCCTATTTTAAAGTACACCGCTAAATTAGATGCCCAATACGACAGTGTATTGCAAATACTTAAGCATTTTGTGTTTCAGCGTTTAATACGCGACCCCGAAATGCAGCAAATAGAATTTAAAGGTCAAAACTTACTAATAGAGTTATTTACCGCGTTTGCTAGCGATCCGCTGCGTTTATTGCCCGAAACTACACAAGCACAATACATAGAAGCCGAAAAGCAAAACCAAGGCATGCGTATAATTTGCGATTACTTAAGCGGAATGACCGACGAATACGCTTATAAAACGTATCAACGATTGTTTTCACCTATGCAGTAGTAATACCAATAGACGTAAGTAATATAAAACTGAGCATTACTAAAAAGGCCGAGTAAATTTAATCTACTCGGCCTTTTTAGCTTTTATATTTAGTTGGAACGTTTTATAAAGATTTTACGCCCATGTTATATAGTGTAAAACCAAACATATCAGCGTACTGATCAATAATTTTACTGGTTGGTGTACCTGCACCATGACCCGCATTTGTTTCTATACGAATAAGTGTTGGGTTACTACCCGCTTGTTTTGATTGAAGCTCAGCCGCAAACTTAAACGAATGCGAAGGGACAACACGGTCATCATGATCGCCTGTCGTGATCATAGTGGCTGGATATTCAACACCGGCTTTTACATTATGAAGAGGTGAATAGCCTTTAATGTATTCAAACATTTCTTTGCTTTGCTCGCTCGTACCGTAGTCGTATGCCCAGCCAGCGCCCGCAGTAAATGTATGGTAACGTAGCATATCAAGTACGCCTACAGCAGGAAGAGCCACCTGAAATAAGTCAGGACGCTGAGTCATTACCGCGCCAACTAATAAACCACCATTAGATCCACCACGCAGTGCTAAACGCTTTTTAGATGTATACTTTTTATCTTTTAAATACTCAGCAGCTGCAATAAAATCATCAAACACATTTTGCTTTTGCAATTTAGTGCCTGCATTGTGCCAGTCTTTACCGTACTCACCACCACCACGAATATTAGCAACGGCATATACCCCGCCCTGCTCAAGCCATACTGCATTAACCGGACTAAAGCTTGGCGTTAAACTAATATTAAAACCACCGTAACCGTATAAAATAGTAGGGTTTGAACCATCAAGCTTAATACCTGTTTTATAGGTAATTACCATTGGTATTTTTGTACCGTCTTTTGATGTGTAAAACACTTGCTCAGACGTGTAATCATCACTATTAAAATCAATAGCCGACTTACGAAAAACACCCGACTCACCAGTAGTTACATCAAACGTATACGTAGTGCCTGGTGTTTTATAATTAGTGAATGAGTAATAAAGCGTAGTTTGCTCTTTTTTACCACCAAAACCGCTTGCAGTACCTACACCTGGTAAGCTAATTTCGCGAATTAGCTCGCCTTTTTTGTTGTATTGTTTTACCTGCGAAATCGCATCAACCATGTAGTTGGCAAAAAAGGTATCGCCACCTTTAGTCAGGTTTAGTACGTTTTTGGTTTCAGCAATTAAATCTACCCAATTTTCCGGGGTTGGGTTGTTTGCATCAACCGTGACTACTTTTTTGTTTGGCGCATTTAAATTAGTTACTAAAAACAGTTTACTGCCTTCGTTATCAATAACCGATGTATCTGAATCAGTATTTCCAACAACCGTTACAAATTCACTATTTTCTTTTGTTAAATCTTTTATAAACAGCTTATTGCCTGAAGTAGACGTACTTGCTGAAATAAGTAAGTAATGTCCGTCATCAGTTACGTCAGCGCCAACATAGCGATGTTTTTGCGCATCAGTTTCACCAAATACAACTTGGTCAGCAGATTGAGCAGTGCTTAACTTATGGTAATACACTTTATGTTGATCTGTTTTAGCCGAAAGCTCACTACCTTTAGGTTTTTCGTAGCTTGAATAATAAAAACCTTCGTTACCTAACCAATCTATGCCACTAAATTTAACATCAACAAGTGCTTCTTCAACTTGCTCTTTAGTTTTTGTATCAATAACTATAATTTTACGCCAATCACTGCCGCCTTCCGATATTTGATACGCCAATAAAGAGCCATCTTTTGAAAACGATAAACCCGACATAGACGTCGTACCATCTTCACTAAACTTGTTTGGATCTAAAAATACTTCAACGTCGCCGCCATCTTTACTACGGTATAAAACATATTGATTTTGCAAACCATCATTTTTGTAAAAATAGGTGTAATCGCCTTCAGTAAAAGGAGGACCTATTTTTTCGTAATTCATTAATTTTTCAAGGCGCTGCTTTAACTTATCGCGATAAGGTATTTGCTCTAAATAAGAAAACGTTAAATCGTTTTGAGTTTTAACCCACTGTGCAGTTTCTTCACTCATATCATCTTCTAACCAACGATACGGATCGCTAACTGCCTCTTCAAAGTAAGTGTCAACCACATCACCTTTTTTAGTTTCTGGATATACAACTGAATTTACTTGCTTCATAGGTGCTTTTACTTCTTCTTTAATTGCCATATTAGTTGGCTCTGAACAGCCGCTAAGTGCTAGTAGTACAGCACATGCTAAAGTTTGCTTAAACATTATGAGTTCCGTTCTTAATTGTTATTAATAGTGCACCTAAGTTATTAACTTTTAGTCCTTTTGTCTATTAAGATGAGCTCATCGGCATTTATCGCTGTAAACAAATGTAAACTTACGCTTTAATAGTTCATGATTTTCATTAAAAAGATAAAAGAGCAAACAATGCAAAGCACACACTCTACATTTAAAAGCTTTAAAGCCTTTTACCCTTATTATTTAAAAGAGCACCGTAACGTTACTTGCCGTCGTTTGCATTTTATAGGCAGCACGTTAGTCATTGTAGTAATTGCAATTACGTTATTAGCACAACAATACAGTTTATTATGGCTTTTACCTGTTATTGGATACGGATTTGCGTGGGTCGGGCACTTCTTTTTTGAAAAAAATCGCCCAGCTACTTTTAAGTATCCTTTTTATAGTTTGTGGGGAGATTGGGTTATGTTTAAAGATATGCTCATAGGAAAAATTAAATTTTAACGATATTTTTTTATACCAATTACTTAT
This sequence comes from Pseudoalteromonas sp. Z9A5, assembly GCF_011378875.1. Lineage (NCBI taxonomy): Bacteria > Pseudomonadati > Pseudomonadota > Gammaproteobacteria > Alteromonadales > Pseudoalteromonadaceae > Pseudoalteromonas > Pseudoalteromonas sp. Z9A5. Next base: position 9,977 of record NZ_WTLC01000037.1, on the reverse strand, counting down.
AAAAACAAAGTTGCTTCGTTGTTTAAAGTATAGATTCTCATAAACAGTATTATATTTGTAGAACAACCACCAAATGTTAATTAAATTAACATTTGGTGGTTGGTTTTATATTTCCTTCTCGCTAATTTTATTTATAACTTAACAGCTACTTATTGTTAGCCCACTAAAAACAGAACACCATTGATAATTAACTCAACCCTCCATCACACTAATAGTCGTTAATTAAACGTTAATTTTAAAGTACTTCTATAATTCATTATTCATCAATTACTTAGCATTCATCACTCTCATATAACTAAAACGATGATCATTATAAAAAATGACCAAATGTAATTATAAAAGCAGCTAGATTAATTGAATGTTATTCAATTGACTGACTTTGTTAATTAAGTATATGTTCAAGGTAACAAAAAAGTTTATACCAATTCGCTTAATTAAATGATCTATTTTGAGGATGGAAAAACGTGTTGATAGCTAGGCAAAAAATTCGCTATTTAGTTGTTCTCGGCAATTGCTCCTGCATTGCTCTACCTTCTGCATCCATGCAGTCGTAAATGAGAATTTTTTAACGCAGGTAGCGACACGTTTAGCCCCTAAAAATGATTAGGTATTATTGCGGGTTGGTATTATTAACCTTTTTGTACAAAAACTAAAATAATTCAACGGGTATGGGGAAATAAAACATGAATAAAAAGCCATTATTTCAATTACAACAATCGGTGCCACAAATATTACTCGCAATGAGCGCATCTGCCGCGCTACTAGGTTCGCTTTCTGTAAGCGCTGCAACACAAGACACTAAAGCAGAAGAAAACATAGAACAAATAAGCGTAATAGGCTCTCGCCGATTAGGTCGCACAGTAGAAGACAGCGCAGTACCAATAGATATTATAGGTGCAGACGCACTTAATAATTCAGGCCAAACAGAAACAAACGCGCTACTGAGTAGCTTATTACCAAGCTTTAATTTCCCGCAGGCATCCCTTACAGATGGTAGTGACCACGTACGCCCTGCTCAACTTCGTGGTTTAGCCCCCGATCACACATTAGTACTTGTTAATGGTAAACGCCGTCACAGTAATGCATTACTTAATTTAAATGGCTCAACGGGTCGTGGTTCTTCATCAGTTGATTTAAACGCGATTCCGGCAAATGCAATTGCTCGTATTGAAGTATTACGCGATGGCGCAGCAGCGCAATATGGCTCTGATGCTATAGCTGGCGTTATTAATATTGTGCTTAAAAGTGCCAGTAGTGGTGGCTCTTTTTCAGCAAACTACGGCGCTAACGTTACTGAAATGGATGGAGTACCTGAGCTAAAATCTGTATCTGAAGGCAGCGATGGCAATTTGGCATTTACCGAGGGCAGCGATCGCTCACTAACCGACGGTCAAACATTAACGCTACAAGGTAATATGGGGTTTGAACTTGGCGAAAATGGCTTTTTAAATATCTCAACAGAATACCGCGACCGCCATTCAACTAATCGCTCAGACTACGACCAACGCGAAAACTACGCGCGCTTAGATGACGGCTCCCTAGACCCACGCGAACTTACCGTAAATCGTTATAACCATAATTTTGGTAATGGCGATGTTGAAGACCTTTCTGTTTTTTATAACGCCGGATACCAGTTAACAAACAATGCTGACTTATATTCATTTGGTTCTTACAGCAAACGTGAAGGCGAAGGCGGCGGGTTTTATCGCCGTGCAAGTGATAGCCGTAATATAGAAGAAATTTACCCAGACGGATTTTTACCTGTTATTACTTCAGACATAAACGATTTTTCACTCGCCCTTGGTGTTAAAGGCTTTGTAAGCGAATGGAATTACGATGTATCGGCAGTGTACGGACAAGATGCATTTGAGTTTGGTGTTACTAATAGCTTAAATACTTCATTCGGACCTACTAGCCAAACTACATTTGATGCAGGCACACTGACGTACGACCAACTTACTTTAAACGTTGATTTGAGCCGTGAAGTAGACGTAAGCTTTTTAGAAAGCTCTGTAAACGTAGCGGTAGGTGCTGAGTACCGCCGCGAAGGTTACCAAATAGATGCAGGCGAAGAAGCCTCATACGCACAAGGTACGTTTGGTCCAGGTGGTGCAGTAACCGACCCTGTTGATGGTCCATTTGGTGCAGCCGGATCACAAGTATTCCCTGGGTTTACGCCAGAATCCGAAGGTGATAACAGCCGCCACAACGTAAGCTTTTACATCGATCTTGAAACTTACCTAACCGATGATTGGAACCTAACCGTTGCCGCTCGTTATGAGGATTACTCAGACTTTGGCGATACGCTTAATGGTAAAATTGCCACTCGTTACGCGTTAACTGAAGACCTAGCAATTCGTGCATCGGCCTCAACGGGCTTTAGAGCGCCGTCGTTACAACAGCAATTTTTCACCTCAGTAGCCACTGTATTTGTTGATGGCGAACCAACCGAAACTGGTACTTTTGCGCCAGGTAGTGATGTAGCAAAAGCGCTTGGCTCACCGGGCCTTGATGCTGAGGAAGCAACAAACTACGGCGTTGGGTTTACATGGTCTACCGACTTTAACTTCAGCTTATCCGTTGATTATTACCAAATATTAATTGATGACCGAATCGTGCTTTCAAACAACTTATCAGGTGCTGCAATTGAGCAATTACTTGAAGGTACAGGTGCTAATCAAGGGCGTTTTTTCTTAAACGCAATTGACAGTAAAACGCGCGGTGTTGATGTTGTAGCATCGTACAACCTAGCAACCGACGGTTATGGCGATGTTGCCTTTAATTTAGGTTACAACTACGGTAAAAATGAAGTTACCGATATAATTGATGCCCCTGCAGAGTTGCAAGGTGCTGGGTTTGATCAAGACAACTTATTCTCTGGTAACGAACTTCGTCGTTTTGAAGTAAGCACCCCACGCAACAAGTACAACCTAAGTGCAACATGGAATATGGACCAGTGGCGCACAACACTCAGAACAACGCGCTACGGTGAAACACAAGACCCTTCAGAAACACCAGAGCTTAACGAAGTACTCAAGCCTAAATGGATCACTGACTTAGATGTCGCCTACTCGCTTAGTGAAAACGTATCGCTGAGCTTAGGTGCTAATAACATTTTTGATGTTTATCCAGATGCAACCCGTGAAAATGTAGACGATGTAACAACGTTCTCACGCTTATTTGCTTATTCTAGCTTCTCGCCATACGGATTTAACGGACGCTACGTGTACGGCAAAATAGAAATGAAGTTTTAATCATTGATTAAAATATCTGCATGACTAACAACCATGCAGATATTCCAAAACAGTGTAAATATATTCAAAGTTAGAAAAACCGGCTTTGATAAGCTCTATAACTAAAACCAGAGCAAAGTAATCATAAGCAACTATTTAGTTTTGAAACCGATTAATTAATGAGAATTTATAGACTATTTGGTTTACATATTACAGGCTGGGCCAAAGATAATAAAAACAGATCAAATGAGCTTGTAAATAACTCAACGTTATTCAAATCCACCTCACCTTCAAAGCATGCTTCACCGTCTTTATTCTAAAAAAACTTTCCCAAAATAGTCACCGCCAATACCTAAACAAATTTCATTGCCAATACCACCACCCGCTATCGCTAAAAGTTAATTCACTTTTGCTTTTGTAGCGGCCTTTTATATTTATTATCGATAACAATAAAGTAGGTAGTAACAATAAAATAAACGCCTATTTAAAATACATATTGGAGTAAATAAACCTGCAGCTTCCCTATTTTCCGAACCAAAAGTAAAACTGAGATTTCGCACGTGGATTCATATTTATTAGGTGTTGAATACAGAGCAAATGATCAGCATGACGAAAACCAATAACATACCTCTGCCTTAATTTAAAAACTAAACAGACGTTCTAAACTCTAATGCGCTATAAAAAATCCGATATTAGAAAACCAATATCGGATTATTAAGTCGATTAAATTTTAGTTAACCAACCGTGTTTGTCTTCACTTTTACCCCATTGAATATCGTTCAATGCTTGGCGTAAACGTGCTGTAGTAGGACCAGGTTCACCAGTACCTACTTTATATTCTTTATCGTTATGAATAAACGTACCTACCGCAGTAAGTACCGCAGCAGTACCCGAAAGCGCCGCTTCAGTACCTGGTTTTGCTGCACGTTCTAGTAGCTCAGTAACGCTAAAGTTACGCTCGCTTACCGTCATACCTAAATCTTTGGCTATGGTTAAAACACTACTGCGTGTAACACCGTGTAAAAAGGTGCTATCGAGTGCTTTAGTAATAATTTCGTTGCCGTCAATGAGTATAAAGTTAGCAGCACCGGTTTCTTGTACGTCGCCACCTGGGCAAAACAAAATTTGATCTGCTTGGTACTTTATACGTGCAGCACTAATAGGCGCTAAAGCACTGGCGTAGTTACCACCACTTTTTACCATACCCATGTGCGGAGCGCAGCGCATACCATCTTCTTCAAGTAGTACGCGTAGTGCAGTTGCACCACCTGCAAAGTAATCACCCACTGGCGATAGTAACGTATATAAAAGCGAGCTCATTGATGGCGCAGCTGCTTTACCTATTGCCGCCTCAGTACCAATATGAGTTGGGCGAATATACATAGAGCCCGGTGGTAGTGGCGTTTCATCTGCGTATTCACGCATAATATCGATAATCATCGTTTTTAGCATATCGCCATCAAAACTCGGTAAGCTTAATAGCGCTGAGCTTTGTTGCATGCGTGCAATGTTTGCATCCATTCTAAAAAGATAAACAGAACCATCTTCATGGCGAAAGGCTTTTAAGCCTTCAAAACATGTACTTGAATAATGAAGAACGTGTGCACCAGCATGAAGTTCAAGTTTATCGGAAGGGACAATCGAGCTTTCGCTCCATTTATTATCAGAAAAACGAGCTTGAATCATCTGCGGCATAAACACGGTACCAAATGCGGCCATTTTAATCTCTCTTGTGTGGTCTATTTTCTTCCATTGTATGACAATCACCCGCCATTTAACCATAGCTAAAGTAAGGCTTTTTTAATTAACTAAGAGAATTTTTTGCAAGTGCTGTTTACAAATCAACCGCATTGGGTGCTATAAACAAAAAAATCGGTCTGTGCAGCTACACAGACCGATTTTTTCATTCGTTAATTAAAACATATTTATTTAAACGAATATTTAATAATACGTTTTAACACCGACGTATACTGTCTAAAAAAACCACCCGTATGATAATCAACACCGTGTTTTTTCAAAACAGCTTGTACTTGAGGCGCTACTTCTTGATAGCGCGAAGACGGCATATCAGGAAATAAATGATGCTCTATTTGGCAGCTCAAATGCCCTGTCAAAACATGAAACCAATGCGGTCCTTTAATATTAGACGAGCCTAATACTTGGCGGTAATACCACTGCCCTTGGGTTTCGTTTACGCAGTCTTCTTGTTTAAATGTTTGCGTTTCTTCGGTAAAGTGACCACAAAATATTATGGTAGATGTCCATAAATTACGGATTAAGTTTGCCACTAAATTACCCGCTAATACCCATAAAAATAATGGGCCTGCAAGTAACGGAAATATCGCATAATCTTTAATTAACTGGCGAGCGCCTTTACTAAAAAAACGATGTTTTAGTGTTGAGTGCGATACAAGCCCTTCGCGGTTTTCTTTCTTTTTACCAATAAAAACACGCTCTGCAGCCAATTCGTGATACGACACGCCCCACTGAAATAGCACACTTAAATTAATGTATGTAATAAACTGCCATACATTTTTTAAACGCCAATTAAAATCGTCGCTCAGGCGTAATAATCCATAGCCAAAATCACGGTCTTTACCAATAATATTAGTATAAGTATGGTGCTCAAAATTATGAATACGGTGCCAACTTTGTCCATCGCACGCTATATCCCATTCATAATGCTGTGAATTAAGTTGCTTGTCGTTCATCCAGTCGTATTGACCGTGCATTACATTGTGGCCAATTTCCATATTGTCTAAAATTTTAGCAAGCGCTAATAACAGCACACCTGCAACCCACAATAGTGGCTGAATAAAACCAAGCATAAGCAAAATTCGCCCGCTCCATTCACACATTCGCTGTTTGCGCACAACAGAGCGAATGTAGTCAGCATCTTGTTGACCTACTTTGCCAAGGGTGTCCATTTTAATGGCATCTAACTCGCTTGCGAGCATGTCATAGTTAATGTTTTTCATAATTGTAACTCCAAATCACTAACAGGTTGGCTTACGCAAAGTTGTATTAACTGCTCGCCGTTGTCACTCAATTCACCTGTTTTTAAATTACGTACCACGCCAGACTTTTTAATACATTGGCATTGATGACAAATACCAATACCGCAACCGCGTTTAACGGGTAGCTTTTTTTCTTCAAACTGAGTCAATAAAACATCGTTGCCCGATACAACATGGGCACTGGCGTTAATTTTTACGTTAAATTGGCTATCGTCGTTTAAGCTTGGTAGCGCCAAACCAAATGCTTCTTGGTAATAATTTAGCTTATGCGTTTTAGCAAAATCACTCACCATTTGCATAAATGCTGCCGGACCACAGCAGTAAATGTCTGGATTTTCCCACGGCTTAATATTGCTGGTTATATCGCTTGATTGCTCACGCGTTAATAATAAAAACGAAAAATGCTCAAAACGCGCTGCTAACTCACTCAGTTCATCAACACATTGATGCTCAGTGGCTTTTGCGTAATACACCAACGACACTTTTTGCGTTGTTTGGTTTAAGTAATCATCAAGCATAGCTAGCATAGGTGTTATACCCGAGCCGCCTGCAATAAAAGTGGCTGGCGTGTGTGTGTTTTTAAATACAAAATCGCCATTTGGCGCAGAAATATTGCACCACAAACCCGCTTTTAATGCACTGCTGAGCAAGCCAGTAAAGCGCCCTTGCGTATTCGTTTTAATTAGTAAGCGCACTAAACCTGTATTTTTAAATTGCTGAGCGCTTGAAGCCACGGTAAACACGCGTGTTAATAATCGCCCATTAATTTCAAGCGTTAAGCTAATGTGCTGCCCTGGCGTATGTGCTGGCCATTGTTTACTTGGCTTAAGTTGCACACTTAAAAAGCCACCATTAAGCACCGTCGTATTAACAACTTGCGCTCTAAACTGCCCTGCACGCCACGCAGGTTTAAACACCTGCATTATTGGCTCTATATAGCCTGCAAAACTTTGATGGTGTAAAAACCATTTTGAAAATTGGTTTAATACTTTAATTATCATCACTATTAATCTCTTGGGTCGTAAAATACTTAATTTTTGAACTTACACGTGTACGCTCAAACTTCAGCGCACAAGTGTACGCTGAAATTTTTAGTTTTCAACCCCAGTAGAGTAATTATTCAATTTTTTATTAGTGCTAATTGCTAAAACAATTTTCTGTTAAAAGTTCATCTTATAAAAATATAAGTGTGTGTTTTTCATTCAACTCAACACTTAACAAATTTATTTATTTATGCCATGTTAAGGTTATGTAAGATTGGATTAATTTTGGAAGCCATAATGATAAATTTAATGTCACATAACACACTCCCTAAACTAATACTTACGGGCTTAACCGTTGCTATGTTTGCTATTAATGCACCCGCAAATGCACAAAGCGATTACATAAAAAACTATAAAGAACTCGATACTTTACCGCTTAACGTTAACGCAGTAACAGCAGCAGAAGGTGTGGTTATACCTTGGGCTATTGAGCCTTTAGCTAATGGTGATTTGTTAATATCTGAGCGCAGTGGAACGTTATTTTTATTACCTAAAAATACAACTACGTTAGCTAAGGTTTCAGGGCTACCCAACATTGATGCTAATGGCCAAGGTGGATTGCTTGATTTAGCACTACACACCGATAGTAAGCAAAACCAATGGCTGTACTTTAGTTACTCAAGTAGTGAAGGCAAAGGAAGCGGAAGTAACACCGCCCTAATGCGCGCCAAGCTAAGTGACGATCATACGCAGTTATCTGATCAGCAATTGCTATACAAAGGCGAGCATAATAGTACCAAAGGCCAGCACTACGGCAGCCGTATTGTGTTTGATGATAAAGGTTATGTTTATTTTTCAATTGGCGATCGCGGCTCGCGCGACATAAACCCGCAAGATCTCACGCGGGACGGCGGTAAAATTTATCGCTTACATGAAAATGGTAATATCCCAAGCGACAATCCGTTTGTTAAACAAAAAGATGCAAAACATGCGGTATGGTCTTATGGGCACCGTAATCCACAAGGTATGTGGTTTAACAATCAAAATAATATTTTATGGTCCCATGAGCATGGTCCACGCGGCGGTGATGAACTTAATATAATAAATAAAGGCGCTAACTACGGATGGCCTTTAGTAAGTTATGGTATTAACTACAGCGGTACCACGTTTACAGACCTTAAAGAAAAAGACGGCATGCAATCGCCCGTATTACACTGGACCCCTTCTATTGCTCCTTCCGATATGTTGTATGTAACGAGTGATAAATACCCACAGTTAAAAGGTAAACTATTACTAGCCTCCATGAAGTTTGCTTTTATTAGCGCACTGGAACTCTCAAAAGGCAAAGTTGTTAAGCAATATAAAATACTCGATGGCATTGGCAGAGTACGTAGCCTTGCCCAAGGCAGCGATGGTTTTATTTATTTAGGTATTGATGGACAAGGTATTAAACGCCTAGAGCCAGAACCTAAACATTAGCACTAGCACTAAAACTAGCACACAGTACGTTAATAATTACACCGTGTTTACTTTGCGCCTTAAAGGCACAAAGTAAACATTTTTACCAAACAAAGAACTATTAAGCCCATTAATGCGTACACTAACTACATATAATTTAATAAATTAAGAGAATACTAATGTTTTCATTTTTAAAGCCTGACCCAATAAAAAAACTGCGTAAAGAATACGACGTAAAATTAGAGCAAGGAATGCAGGCACAAAGAAAAGGCGACATTAAAAGCTTTGCAATGTTAAGTGCAGAAGCCGAAAAAATCTGGAGTGAAATAGAAATTCTAGAGGCTAAAAAAGCCAAGTAAGTTCGTATTAAACGTGTCAGCTCTGCTTTAAAAGTAGGTAGATGCGTTTAGTAATTCATGACCTCGCTTTACAGCTCCCACCATCCGTAAACCACCTTTTATAATATGCTTACACAAACAAGTGTGCTTAAAGCGGTTACTTACGTTATCGCTGTCGTTTTTTAGTGGCTGTTAAATGATTTAAAAAGGCTTTTGGCCTTCATTTTAAATCTGTAATTGCTGCATTTACATACAGCGCTGGCGTTTTTCCTCATAAGTCAGAAAATGAGGACGTTTTCCTCTTTTTTGCATATTATTAAAAGAACAGCCCGACTTAAAGTTTAATACTCGCAATGTGTTACAGGATTTGCTATTAATATTAAAAGTAATTAAAAGGACATGCGTTGCTCATAAAAAGAGGAAAGTGTCCTCTGATAAAGCTGTTATGTACTCCTCGATACTTATGATAATTGAACCGTTTGGGCCTAAAACTGATTCCAAGTATCACGAAAGTGATATTTACAAAGTTAACTGTGATGGCAGTGGTTATTTTTTTACCTTAGACACAACAAATGAAAATGGTGAAAGAGTTGATCTAATTATTGAGTTTGATGAACTCAATGGCTTTAGATATCTAGATGAAGGTGACCTCATGTATTATTGGGATAACGCTAGTTTTAGGTATTATAACGTATTTAAAATTATCGAAGGTGGTTGGCTTACTGGAGAGGCAATCGAAACAGGAGTCTTAACTATCAGCAAGCAGTTGGATTTACAAGAGTGGTTAATAGTAACAACTAATGGCTGTATTAATGCTTTAAGTTACAATCCTCCTAAAGTGTCAGTAGGTCGTACATAACAACACGCCCTGAGGTGGACGACTAGTAAAATTTAGCTATTAATTGCAAATTTTAAAAGTGGTGAACCTCTGTGTTTTAAGGCCGCTAA
>NZ_WTLC01000036.1:0-50789 GCF_011378875.1 Pseudoalteromonas sp. Z9A5 | reverse complement strand
GAATTATCATTCCATGCTCGCTTTAGCATTTACTATGATGTGGCTACCAATGTGGGCTGATTAATATATATACTACAAAGATCAACAGCCCCTAGGCTAAATTTAAATACTTTATTATTTTAAGCACTTATCTAACGCACTGTTTTAGTGCGTTTTTTAGTTTCACTGAGTTAAATTAGTGCATTGTTAAAACTACTCGTACGTTTCTAAATATCCGAACTTTTATATTATCGACAATACATAGTTTAGCACTATCATATCTATCAAGATGAACGTTGGCTTACTTTTTGCTTTGCGTAAAAATCAAACATACTTGTTATAAATGATGGAATTAAATAATTGGATACGCAGCGGTTAAAAAAATGTTTTGGTTTTACTCTTATTGAATTAATGATAGTGATTGCAATTATTGGAATTTTATATGCAATTGCTCTTCCAAGTTATACGAGTTACATACAGCAAAGTAGAAGAGCTGATGTGCAACAGGTTTTATTACAGCAAACAGCTGTTTTAGAAAGGCAATACACCCGAGTTGGTGGTTACCCAGATACTTTTACTTTTCCTGCTTCAGACTACTACTCATATACATATACAACCGATGCAACAACCGGCGCTTCAAATGGGTCAGAGTTTACGATAGAAGTTTCACCCAAAGGTGCACAAAGTGGTGACGAGTGTGGCAAGCTATCTGTAAATCAAAGTGGTACCAAGTCTGCGGATAAATCCCAGTGTTGGTAAAAAAAAACCTTGGTTTTACTTTACTCGAAGTTTTAATCACGATGACCATCATTGGTATTTTAACTGCTGTTGCGGCTCCTTCGTTTATTACTTTTATAAAGCGGGATAGGTTAGTTACAAATTCTAATCAACTGCATAGTGTTTTTAAATTTGCACGCAGTGAAGCAATTAAAAGAAATCAAACAGTTTCCGTTAAAACATCAAACAATCAATGGCAAGTACAAACTGCTATTAATTCAACGCAAACCACGTTAAATATTTTTGAAGTTACACATAGCAGTATTTCAGTCGATCTAAAAGATATTGATATTTCAAGTGCTGGTGAATTAGACCAAATGTACCAAATATTGGTGAGTGATAGCGATAGTACAACCACCGACTTTACATTATGCGTTTTACAAAGTGGACAAAGTTGGTTAGTTGAGGCTCCTGAAACATGCTAAAAAATTATAGTAAGGGGTTTTCTCTTTTAGAAGTTATGGTTGCATTAATTGTTGCGACTATAGCTTTATTAGGATTAGCATCAGGTCAATTAAAGTCATTGCAATATATTACAAACAGCTTTAATTATACGGTGTCTATTATTGAAGCTAATAATGTTTTAGAACGCATTTGGCCTCACTTATGTGAGCTGCAACAAACTAACCCTAGTTTGTACAATGATGCCGATTTTATAAATTATTTATCTCCACAAATAGATGCATACACACTTACCTTACCAGCTAATTTTTCAAATGACTTACCGGTTGAAATAACATGGCAAGATAAACGTTTGACTGATAATTTAGAGAACCGCGTTGTAATTACAGGAAGTTTTCCAACACTGCCTGCTGGGTGCACACCATGAAACATTTAATAAATAAACACAGTGGTTTTACTTTAATAGAGCTTATGGTTGCGCTTGCTGCAGGGATGTTTTTACTCAGTGGGGTTAGCTTGGCTTATTCTTCAATTAATAGCAGTACCAGCACAGCAAAAGATTTAGAAAATGCGCTCGATGTTATTCGCTTTAGCAGCAAAATATTTACGCGAAGTTTAAAACAAACCAGCTCAATTCCTACTTATAGCAATAATATTTTAAGTGTTGATCAAGAGTCGGGTGTACTTGCTTGTACAGGTTCAATAATTAATGCGCCATTCACTGAAAACTATAGTCACGAAGACGACTCATTATTTTGTGATGTAGGGAACGGCAAAGTCAAAATATTAAAAGGTGTTAATACAATTAGCTATGCAATTGATAATAATATAGTGAGCGTTTTTGTTGAGCCTACAAACTTACCAAGCCAATTTAATAACCGCTTAGTTATCGATATATCTTTATCGCAAATAGTAATGAATAAGGCGTTTCAATAAATGAAAAACACATCCGGTTTCACGCTTGTCACGGTACTTATTTTAACGTCTATGGCATCAATTGTCGTACTGAGCACTCTTAGAGATAGTGTTATTCAAGAAAGGTTGAGTGGTAATTTTCAAAAAAAATTAAACGCAAGGTTAATGTCCGAAAAGGGTGTGTTTTCAAGTATGGAAAAACTTGAAGCAGGAATGCTCGCAGACCCAACCATAAATATTAGCGATTTAATTGCCAAAAATAGCCAAGTTTCAGGTACGGGTTCGCTTGAATCAAGCCTATACAATGCAACTATTGAAGTTGATAGTAATGGCGATGTATTAATTTCTAGTGAAGGCACTCGCTTTGAAGGTGAGGATCAAATGCAAGCCATATTTGAGTTTGTTGCTGGTGGTGGTGGAACCACAGGTGCCTCTGTTTTTTCTAGAGGAATTACAGGCTGTTCTGGTGTTGCAGTTACGGGGAGTGGCTTAATTGATAGCTATGATTCGTCTTTAGGGGATTACAACGACACATTAGATGATGGTAGTCAAAACACATCAGAACAGTCTTTCGTTAGTACAGTAAACGATACAGGCGATATTATTCTCAATGGTAGCGGGACAATTGAAGGCGATGTTTTATCGTCTAATAATTTATCAATTACGCAAGGTGCAGACGTTACCGGTAATATCCATAGTAATGGTAATTTAATACTCTCTGGTGGTGTGGTTGTAGGTGGTGATGCATCAGCGTATTTAAGCTTTTCACAAAGCAGCGGTACTGTTTCTGGTAGTATTTCAGCAAACCAATCTATATCAATACAGCAAACGCCAGTTGGTGGAGATGTGAGTTCATCAGGTTCTATTTCAATTACGGGTAATACAATTCAGGGAACCGTTAGTTCATATGATTTAATAGCTTTTAACCAAACAATAATACGTAATGGTGTTTACACATCAGGTAATTATGAACAAACAGGTGGAAGTGTTTTTGGTGGTGTGCGTGTTCAAGGTAATGTGAACCTCAAACAGTGGGGCAGCACTATCGATGGTAAAGATTTAAGATACGCAGGTAATGGATCATTTCAAGGTGATACACCAGAGTATGCTTTTTCACCTTATAAAGTATCAAGCTCAGCAATATCAATCCCAGATATTGAACCCGTTGAAAAAATAACCCCAGAAAGCGAAAATAATAGAGGGTTAACTACGTGTGACCCACTTGATATTGCAACAGCTATTGACGATGTATCTATTAATACAGCAAGCCCTGATCTTTATATAAATAATAACAGTAGCGCAGGCGATTTACTCGAATTAGAAACGAGCGTAGCTAACTTTTTAGTCGATTTTGGTAGCACTCCAGATGGAGATATTAACGCTCAATCGGCGACTTTTCTTGATTCAGCAACGCAAATTTTTTATTTTGATGATGTGACAATTAAAGGACGAATGCAGGTAAAAGAAAATTACAATGCGGTGATGTTTGTAGATGGCGACTTTACAATGAGTGGTGCAAGTTCGCTAACTATTCCAGATAACAGCAGCTTAACTATTATCATAAAAGGTAAGTTTAAAATAGGAAGTGGTGCACAAGTTTACACCCCCGACAATGGCATTACAGACGAAGGTCGACCTGTTTTTAGTATTTATAGCTCATATACAGGGAGTAGCTCAGGTGTTGAAGTTTCAGGTGGCACACGAGAGCTTTATGCTGTTATATATGCACCTTATACCGAAGTTAAAATTACCTCTGCTGTTGGTTTTAAAGGCTCTATTTTAGGAGATGTAGTGACCGTTAATGGCGCTGGTGGTGTGCATTACGACACCGCATTAAATGAAGCGAGCTTTGGTGGTTCTTCAGGCTCTGGAGGCACTGCAAGTAAATTAGTTTTTAAAGGGTGGCGTTTTACCCCTGTTGAAGAATCTGATTAATCAAGGCATACAATGATAACTGGCACATAAATATTTAAATTCTTTCATGAACTATTTATAGCTATCAAATCATAAAATGGATTGATAGCTATTATTTAAAACCTTTAAATTTGAAACCAAAATTGTTTAGGTGTAACTTTTCTACTCTTTCATCCCCATTCCTATATTTTTAATACTTAATAAATTACCCTTGGCTAGATGGTTATAAATAGCTTTAATTTATTGGTATTTACTGCACTTATGTCACTAAATTATTACTAAATTATTACTAAATTAAATTTTGTAAAATATGGTTAGCTTAAATCGTGAATACGCACCAGGATACATTTTGTATGCACTGTCTAACGCGCCAGATAAGGTTGAATTATTATTAGTATCGGCAAGGGAGAACCGATATTTATGGATCGAACGCAGCGCCAATACCGAGTTTTTCTCACATGCTATTCATGTTGAGCCAGAGCAAGCATTTACACGCTTTTTTACTGAAGTAACAACTGATCATATTAGATACAAGACTTTGCAATCTATTCCTATGGCAATAATACCAGAGCAATATATAGAAAAATTCATGCAATGGATTACTACCTTAGGTTAAAAAGGTATGCGCGCCAGAACTTTTTCTAAACTCGCATTACCTGCAAACCAATTATTTCTCAATGCCTTTTACATTGGGATCTGCAAGAGAGCTATTGTCTGGCAATGGTTCTTCTGGGTGAGACAACAAAGCCAGTTCTTTTAATTTTAGCGTTAATAATTTTTCTTCATCGCAGGTAGAGCGAGCAGTGTTTAACATACCAAAATCAAGTAGGTTACGAGTGGAAACACTTGGTTTAATTTTTTGCACTAGATCAACAAATGCTAATAGAGTTGTTTCCTCATTAGGCTCTTCATCGTAAACGAGATCACAATCAAGATCGAAATCTGAGATAACTTCAAACACAAAAGCAAAAGGCCAAATTTCAATTCCATGTTTACGGCTTGAACTACGAAGGTTACGAGGAGTTTGGCGTAAAACTTTTTTGCAAGCTGTACAAGCTGCTTTTTCGGCTTTAAGTGGGGTCAATGGATAATAAGCTAAGTGTTGGCAAAACTCACACTTGACTGGGAAGGGGTCTATATACTGCATCTATAGTTACATCCTTGTTATGATAAATTTAATACCTGATGGCCAGCATATATTTTATAGGTCAAAAAGTGCGAACCACAAACGCTAAGGTCTAAAAAGAACTTGCAAGATTAATTAGGCATTTGAATATACTTTAAAGTAACAGGTACAAACAGTCTAAAATGAAGTAAATTTAAACCCAGAAAAAAGAAGAAATGCAGCTGCATAAAATTTAACTTGATGCGACAATTAGTTTGAAAAAATCCGAAACCTAGTCCTTAAAAAATAGTAAATGCTCATGCCCACCATATTGTATTTAATTTATCTATCGGCAATCGTTTTAGCAAACTCTAATAATGCACGTCTGAGCCATTGATGCGCAGGTGTGTGGTGAAGCAGTGGGCTCCATATCATTTTTACTTCAATAGGGACTATTTGAAATGGCACTGGGCTTATTACTAAGTTGGTGTGTGCAGTTAATAACTTAGCTTGCCTGCGCGGTAGGGTGGCAATAAGTTGCTCTGATTGGCAAAGCAGGCTTGCAACCATGTAGTGGCGAGTAAAAACACGTATTTTACGCGTTTGTTCTAGTTGCCAAAGCGCCTCGTCTACCCAGCCTAATTTTTGCTTGCCTGATTTATTAGTAACAGCGGCCTCCGGCCCCCAACCTGCACGGTTTACCCAAATATGTTCTTTTTGTAAGTAGTCGTCTAACCCTGATTGTTGTAAAAATGTATTTTTAGGATGGGTTAAACAACAGTAATTATCGCGCCAAACACTGGCTTGATGAAACGAGCGTGGCAAACCATTAAAGCGATTTATTGCTAAATCTATAGTGCCTTTTTCCATGTCTTGTAGGTTTACGTCGCTTGGGCTTAATACATCAAAATTAATACCGGGGTTTTTACTAAGCTGCGCGGTTATAAAAGGGGCTATTAAGGTCGACTCTATGTAGTCGTTTGCCATTATTCTAAACGTAACTTCTGCGGTTGTAGGGTTAAACTGCTCACTAGGCTGCGTAATAGCTTCAGCCATTTTTAATAGGGCTTCAACTTCGGGCTTTAACACAAGTGCCTTTGCCGTTGGCGTCATAGAGCCTGCGGCACGCACAAGTAGCGGATCGTCAAATAAATCGCGCAAACGTTTTAATGCGTTACTCATAGCTGGTTGCGTAAGTGCAAGTTTATTTGCAGCTTTTGAAACACTTTTTTCATCGATGAGTACATTTAAGTAAACTAACAAGTTGAGGTCGACGTTTCTTATATTCATTAGATCAATGCTATTTATATACTTTATTAATTATCTAAATTAAAGCCTGCTTGCTAAGGTGTAAACCATTAATAAAAAATAACCGCCATAACTGGCATCAATATAAGTGCTGTATTTATGCAAAATAGGCTAACAAATCAATCTAATAATGCGCTACAACACGTAGTAGCCAGTAAGCTTGCACGATCTGTTTTTGCTGGATTTGAGGCGATGTTTTCGCAATTTTTAAATATTACACTGGGTGCACAAAGCCGGTTTGAGCAACGACAGTATCACAGTGTACAAAGTGCTATGCGTGAACGTTTACAAGTGTATGAGCGCGAAGTAAAAAATGTGAGTGAAGCCCTGAGAGTTATTGCTTACGCTGAACTTACTTGCCCGCAAACGTGGCAATTAGCTAAAAACATTTACGGCGATATGGTACAAAATCACGAAAATAAACCTATTGCGCATACCTTTTTTAACTCAACGTTTGGCGCAATTTGGGACGATAAAAAAATTCGTACTGTGCATTTATTTGTATTAAAAGCAAAGTATCGTAGTGAGCCACGCTCTTATGAAAGCTTAGTTAGCAGGGTATCGCTACATAATGGGTTTAATAACGCCGTTAAAACGCTTATTACTAATCAAGTGTTTAGAGTGCCATTTAGTAATTTAGAACCCGATGTAGCCACATTACAAAGTACGTTAATGCAAGGCGCTCAGCAGCAATGCAAACAGGTGTACGAACTTATAAATTTAAACGATGGGTATATTGAATACGCCAATTCATTATTTTTTCGAAACAAAGCCTGTTATTTAATAGGGCGCTGCATTGCTAAAAATGGCGACAATATGCCTTTTGCTATCGCTATTTTAAATACCGATGAGGGACTAAAGCTTGATGCTGTAATGATGGGCGCCGATCAATTAAGTTTATTATTTGGTTTTGCACGCACCTATTTTATGGTTGATACCGATAAGCCCGCTCGTTATGTAGATTACTTAAGTGTGTTAATGCCACATAAACAACGCTTTGAGTTATTTAACGCCATTGGTTTTATAAAGCACGCCAAAACTGAGTTTTATCGACACAAGGTCGATACGACTAAAAATAGTCCAGCCAACTTTAAGTATGTCACAGCACCAGGGACGCCAGGTATGGTAATGCTGGTATTTACTATTGAAGGGCTAGATTACGTTTATAAAGTAATTAAAGACAAATTTAGTGCGCCAAAAACAGCCACCAAAGCACAAGTAATAGACAAGTATAACTTTGTAAAACAAGCCGATAGGGTTGGTCGTTTGGTAGATACGCACGAGTTTAGATATTTAGCGTTTGATTTAAGCCGTTTTAGCGATGAATTGCTTGAGCAGATGAAAAACCAAATTGGTAGCAGTATGGTTATATCGGGTAAGGCACTTATTTTAAAGCACGTTTATGTTGAGCGTAAAATGACCCCGCTTAATTTATACATTAACCAATGCGATAACAAAAACTTAGAGCGAGTAATGGTTGATTACGGTAAAGCAATTAAAGAGTTAGCCGGTGCTAATATATTTCCAGGCGACATGCTAATGAAAAACTTTGGCGTAACGCGATGGGGGCGAGTGGTGTTTTACGACTTTGACGAAATTTGCCCGCTTACCGATTGTAACTTTAGAGATGTGCCACAAACCCAAAACGCACTCGAAGAGCTAAGTAGTAACTCGTATTTTGATATAGCTGAAAACGATATATTTCCGAGCCAATTTAAAGTGTTTTTTAGTGCCAATGATATTGCGTTTAACTACTTTAATAATGAGAACAGTAACTTGTTTTTAGCGACATTTTGGCAAGAGTGTCAGCAACAAGTAAAAGCCGGTTATTTACCTGATGTTTACCCTTATAAACAAAGTTGGCGTTTTTGAGGTTGTTTGAATCTGTGTTCATCCCCATCTATATGTTATTACAGTTTTTAAACTTGGATCAACAATGAAATATATTTCTCATGAAGATGGTAATCTTGCATTTAGTGAAACCGAAAAGCCGGTTTTAAAGAGCCACGAAGTACTTGTTAAAGTTGCAGCAATAGGTGTAAACCGTGCAGACAGTATGCAGCGCCAAGGTAAATACCCGGCCCCTGCGGGAGATAGCCCTATTTTAGGTTTAGAATGTGCCGGTGTTGTTAGCGATATTGGTGGTAAAGTTGATAGAGTTTGGCTTAATAAACGTGTTTTTGCTTTGTGTGCTGGTGGCGCTTACAGTGAATATGTAGCTGTTGATGCAAAACAGCTTATGGAATTACCCGATAATGTAACAATGGCTGAAGGCGCTGCAATAAGCGAAGTGTATTTAACAGCATTTGGCGCGTTATTTGAGCTTGGTAAATTACAAAAAGGGCAAACAGCGCTCATTCATGCAGGTGCTAGTGGTGTAGGCGGTGCCGCAATTCAAATGGCTAAAAGCGCAGGTGCTACCGTGGTTATTACCGCAGGTACGGATGAAAAATGCCAACACGCAAAAGAACTCGGTGCCGATCATGCAATTAACTACAAAACCACCGACTTTGTAGAATATATGAAAGCAAATGACTTAACAGCAAATGCAATTGTAGATCCTGTTTCGGGGAGTTACTTAAATAAAAATGCCGCTATTGCAGCGATGGATTGCCAAATTGTGATGCTTGCATTTTTAGATGGACGTTTTGCAGAGGTTGATTTTGCCGCGCTTTTACGCAAGCGTATTTCGTTTCATGCCTCAACACTTAGAAATCGCAGCATTGAGTTTAAACGCCAGGTGCGCGACGACTTTGTAGCGCGTTTTTACAATGATATTGCCACTAAAAAGTACGACTTTAACCTGTATAAAACATTGCCTTGGAGCGACGCAAACGAAGCTCATGCTATTTTAGAGCGAAATGAAAATGCTGGTAAAGTTGTTTTACTTGTAGAATAACCATGAGATATAACACTGAGACGTGTGTTGACGTTGTTAATGCATGGCTCAGCTAATATAATTTAGTAAATATAAAATACGTACAAAAACACACAAGGTTAAAAATGAACCCAATTATTGCAATTTTAAAAGAGCACAACGTAAGCGACGAAAAAGTAAAAGCATTGTTTGAAGCGTTTACTCAAAACCCAATGATGGCAATGGCGCTTGTTCAAGAGCTTGGTATTCCGCCAGAAAAGCTACAGCAATTAATGGCAGTCGTGATGACGCAACCACACTTGATTAAAGAAGCAACCGACGAACTTGGTTTAGATTTTGAAAAAGTGAAAGAAGCGAAAGAAAAACTAAATCAATAATTATTTTGTAATCACTGCGTTTAAATAAAGGCAGTGATTATAATTATTTTTTTAAATTTATGCGTGAAATACGTATAAATCCATTATGCAAGGATGCAAAATGAAGAGCACACACTACTTAACATTTATATTCGTCTTATTTTCCACTACCGCTTTTTGTAAAACAGATTACCAAATTAAGGGTTTTTCAGAAAAATACACAGGGCTAATTAGTATTGAAGAGGGTAGCCAGGATGAAGTGTTTAATAATGGAAGTATTTCTATTATTGAAGCGAGTACAGGCAAAAGTATAATTACTATTTATTCTAAAGGCTTAACTTTAGAGGCTGATACCACTGCAAAAACAACCCCTTTACAACTACCATACGATAAGCAAAGGTTTTTTATAGCTCAAGATTTCAATTTTGACAATATTACCGATTTTGCGATCAGAGATGGGCGTAATAGCTGTTATGGCGGCCCTTCTTATCAAGTATACCTGCAAACCGAAAGTGGTTTAGAGCACAGTGAAGAATTTACTAAATTAGCACAAAACTATTGTGGTATGTTTGATGTAGATTACAAAACACAAACCATACACACGTCGACTAAAAGCGGTTGCTGTGAGCATGAGTATTCAACGTTTAAAGTAGATAAAAATAAACCAGTTGTAATGGAAATTGTTAAAAGCGATTTTATTATAAACTCTGTGTTAGAGAGGCATATAAAAAAAACAAGAATTGAAAACCAAATGCTCGAAAGAGAGTACAACACATTACGTGATGATTTGGATCTTACTTTAATTTACTCTTTAACGTTTAAGGGTGGCAAAACGATGGAACTATTTCATTGGAAAGCCGACAAGGAATATTTGGTATATATTTTTAAAAACAAGAGTGAAGAAATTGAGCTAGCGTATTCCGGTGAGTTTATTTTTAATAAAAATGAACAAACACTCACTTTTACTAAACATAAAACAATGTATCAAATATATAACGATGGAATTGCAGTTAAGTTACCTAAAAGAACAACAAACCTTAAAGCTGACGCTATTAATAATACTGCGTTATCTAGTGTGTTAGAAATAGCTTTCAGTAATTTAGAAATAAAATAAGCATAGTCGTTTATGGTAATTCAATAATTTTATTCGTATTTAAGTTAACTTAAATACGAATAAAAAAACAACTATGCTCTTTGTTATTTAAATTATTCTTTAGGTAATAGCACTTTGTCAATCACGTGAATTACGCCGTTACTTGCTTCTACATCAGCTTTAATAACGTTTGCATCGTTAATCATCACGCCCATATCACTAGACTTGACCATAACTGATTGACCTTGCACGGTTGTTGCTTTATCGATTGTCATTACATCAGCAGCCATAACCTTGCCAGACACTACGTGGTAAGTTAATACCGCCGTTAGCTTATCTTTGTTTTCTGGCTTGAGTAGCATTTCTACAGTGCCTTCAGGCAGTTTTGAAAATGCAGCGTCTGTTGGTGCAAAAATAGTAAATGGTCCTTTACCTTGTAGCGTTTCAACTAAACCTGCTGCTTTAACAGCGGAAACAAGGGTAGTGAACGAACCATTTTCAACGGCTACTTCAACAACATCTTTTTTCATACCATGATGATCAGCATAAGCCGCCGTAGTAAATCCAAGGCTTGCTGTTGTAAACAATAATGCAGTAGTAATTTTCTTAAACATTTTATTTTCCTTTAAGTTAATACCCGTTGGTTTCATTAAATGTTACGGCGCTTTAAATTTAATCGATCAATTAAAATTAAGTAGTAAACATGTTTTGTTACATCCTTAATTGAACTGCTGCTTATTAGTAAAGTCATATAAACACTTACTCAATTAAAGACGTGTTAAATTAAAGGGATTAGGCATGAAACCAGTTTATAATTTTTGGAAAAACAATCGTTCTCTCATCGTATTTATTGCACTAATGAGCGTATTTAGAAGCGCTGTTGCCGACTGGTACGAAGTGCCTACAGGCTCAATGAAACCGACCATTCAAGAGGGTGATAGGATTCTTACTGATAAAATGGCTTACGACTTACGTATTCCTTTTACGCATATACCGCTTTTGAAATTAAGCGATCCGAAAACTGGCGATATCATCGTGTTTGACTCACAGGCAGCCGATAATCGTTTAATTAAGCGTGTAATTGGTTTGCCAGGAGATACCGTGGCGCTTGAAAATAATGAGCTCGTTATTAATGGTAAAAAGCTTAACTATGCAGATCAGCGCAGCAACATAGACTCACTTGATAAAATTGAAGATTTAAACGGATTAGAGCATTCGATAAGAGTGGCGAATATTCCTTCGCGTTTATCGGGGTTTGACGAAATAACAATTCCAGATGATTATTATTTAGCAATGGGCGATAACCGAGATAATAGTGCAGACTCTCGTGTAATAGGTTTAATTCCGCGTGATGAGCTATTGGGAAAAGCAGAGCGCGTTATAGTATCGCTTGATTACGATAACTATTACTTACCAAGAAAAGATCGTGTATTGAAAAAGCTGAATTAAAAAGAATGTTTAGGGCCTGTTGACCTTTCAGGATTAAAATTCGTTCAATTTAGGGGCGATTTAATCGCGGCGTGAGGTTTGTAACCTAGTGGGCTCGATAACCGCTCCTGCGTTATTCTACTGACTTACATCCATGTAAGAATAAGTAAAAATCGGGCAAAGTTTCCGCGTCCTGCTCACGCCCCTTACCTACATCCATGGAGGCAACAAAGAGTAAATTGCCCCTAGGCAGAACCCTAAGGGCAGTGCATGTTTGGCATTTATTCTACGTTATCGCCTATATTATGGGGAATAACCACACTACATAGGCTCTGCCTTGCCTAAATACCAAGCATGCTGCTGCAAATTCAACCTCGAAAGATAAACAGACCCTAATTTTATAGTTAAAGTATAACTGCCTATTTAGGCAGTTTACTTATATAGCTTTTTACAAGCTTAGTAAGATCACTGCGTTCTTGTTCTGTGTTGACTATTTTACAAAAATCACCACTTACTGCCGCGCCGCAAGCACCTGCGTCAAACCACTGAGATATATTATCCAAAGTAATACCACCAACAGGCATTAATTGTGCTTCTGAAAATGGGCCTGTTAATGCTTTAAAGTAACCAACGCCCATACTGCCAGCAGGAAATACCTTAATAATGTCAGCGTTATACTCAATTGCATTTGCAACATCGGTAGGTGTTAATGCGCCCATAAGTACAGGTAAACCATGCTTGTGAGCAAGATCTACAACGGCTTTATTTGTGTTAGGGGTTACAATAAACTGTGCGCCAGCATCAATTGCTTGCTGAGCCAGAGTGGTATTTATTATTGTACCTGCGCCAATAAGTGCATTTTTATGAGCTGTGCGTGCTTTTGTTATTTCTTGCTCAAAGCCAGGCGTGTTTGAAGTGATTTCGAGTGCGCTTATGCCTGCATTAACTAAGCAATCAATTAATGAAGCTACATCGCTTTGTTGTTTTAAGCGTAAGATTGCGAGTAACTTATATTGCTTGATTAGCGCACTGGTATTTAGTCTTTGTGTATCAAGGTTGCTGGTCATGGTTGTTGATCTAAAAAATATTTTAATACACTGATATTATTTAAATAATGCTTATAAAGCAAATAGGGAAGCCTATAAAAAAACCGCTGACAGTATCAGCGGTTTTTAGATGGGTTATTAAGCGTTAGCTTACATTACGCGCATACCAGGCTCTGAGCCGTCATCTGGGTTAAGAATATAAATTTCTTTTCCGCCAGGACCTGCTGCTAATACCATGCCCTCAGACATACCAAAGCGCATTTTACGAGGCTTAAGGTTAGCGACCATAACGGTTAACTTACCTTCAAGATCCTCTGGTGCGTAAGCCGATTTAATACCCGCAAATACTTGGCGAGTTTCGCCGCCTAAATCAAGTGTTAGCTTAAGTAGTTTATCAGCGCCTTCTACGTGCTCTGCTTTAGCTATTTTAGCTACGCGCAAGTCTACTTTTGCAAAGTCATCAAATTCTATCTCGTCGCTAATCGGCTCTTTTGCAAGTGGGCTGTTAGGGTCAATAGTTACTTTTGGCGCTAAGCTTTCTTTAGATTCTTCAACCATTTTATTTACTTTATCCATTTCAACACGTTGCATTAACGGTTTGAATTTATTGATAGGGTGGCTTACGAGTGCATTTTGAACGCCGTCCCATGCAAGGTCGTCATTTAAAAATGCTTGTACGTTGTCGGCCATTTCTGGTAGCACTGGTTTTAAGTAAGTAATTAAAACGCGGAATAAGTTAAGACCAAGAGAACACACTTCGTGTGCTTCTTGTTGCTTAGTTTCGTCTTTAATTAATACCCAAGGTGCTGCGCCATCAATAAATTGGTTTGCTTTGTCGGCAAGCGCCATTATTTCGCGAATTGCGCGGCTGTAATCGCGATTCTCATAGTGTGTTGTAATGCTAGGTGCAGCCGCTTGAAACTCTGCTAATAGCTCTGGTTGCATAATAGTGCTGCTTAGCTTGCCATCAAACTTTTTAGTAATAAAGCCAGCACAACGGCTCGCTATGTTTACTACTTTACCTACTAGGTCTGAATTTACGCGCTGTGCAAAGTCTTCTAGGTTTAAATCAAGATCAACAATACCGCTGCTTAATTTTGCTGCGTAGTAGTAACGTAAGTACTCTGGGTTTAAGTTATCTAAATAAGTACGCGCTTTAATAAACGTACCCTTTGATTTAGACATTTTTTCGCCATTTACAGTGACAAAACCATGAGCGAATACGTTAGTTGGCTTTCTAAAATTAGCGCCTTCTAGCATTGCTGGCCAAAATAAGCTGTGGAAATAAATGATGTCTTTACCAATAAAGTGATAAAGCTCAGCGTCTGAACCTTCAGCCCAAAACTCATCAAAGTTAATGCCTGTTTTGTCACACAGGTTTTTAAAGCTCGCCATGTAACCAATAGGGGCATCTAACCAAACGTAAAAATATTTGCCCGGTGCATTTGGAATTTCAAAACCAAAATAAGGTGCATCGCGGCTAATATCCCATTGCTGCAGGCCATCGGTAAACCATTCGTCTAGCTTGTTAGCCATTTCTTGTTGAATAGTGCCCGAGTGTAGCCATTCTTTTAGCATGCCTTCAAATGCTGGCAGGTCAAAAAAGTAATGCTCAGAATCTTTAAGTACAGGCTCAGCGCCCGACATTACAGAACGTGGGTTGATTAAATCTGTAGGGCTGTATGTAGCACCACATGAATCACAACTGTCGCCGTTTTGGTTTTCAGACTTACACGTTGGGCAAGTACCTGTTACAAAACGATCGGGTAAGAAAATACCTTTTTCAGGGTCGAATAATTGCGAAATAGTGTGCTTTTTAATATGACCGGCATCGTTTAGGCGGTTATAAATAAGCTCGCTTAATTCTTTATTTTCTTGGCTGTGTGTGCTGTGGTAGTTATCAAATTTGATATTAAAGTCAGCAAAGTCGCGTTGGCGCTCTATGCTGACTTGTTTTACCGCTTCTTCAGGCGTGATCCCTTGCTTTTGCGCATTAAGCATAATTGGTGTGCCGTGGGCATCGTCTGCGCAAACATAATAAGCTTCGTGGCCCTGTAGTTTTTGAAAACGTGACCAAATATCAGTTTGAATATATTCCAATAAATGACCTAAGTGAGTAGGGCCATTTGCATAAGGTAATGCGCTGGTAATCAGGATCTTTCGCTGCGTCATAATCATTCCGAATTGAGGATAAAACGCCGTTTTTATTATACAAACGGCAATTATCATTAATTTATCTACAAGCTATCTGCTTAGAGTGCGCACAGCTTATGGATTTTTATTAATTGACTGGTGTTAATGCCCTGAATGTTACATAATTCCGTGGCACTTTTCATCAAAGAAACGCTATTTAATTGCTATGTTTGGACTGTCGAAACTATTCTCTTCTAAATCGGTGCAAAAACAACCGATTATTACTGCCTTAGCGGCATATCGTAGTGCGGCTTTTGCCGTCGGTATTGACGAAAGCTTCATTGATACTATTACTCAAAATGACGATAAATCATTACACATTAAATTAACCCTGCCATTTGCTGGGCAATCAGAAATGCCTTTAGTTGAGCAACACGTAAGTGAAAGCTTAAATGTGCCTGTAACAATTAGCGCCAAGGTTATCATTAAAGAGGCAGCTAAATTTAAGGCGATTAAACATATTGTGCTTATTGCCTCAGGCAAAGGCGGAGTAGGTAAGTCGACTACTGCCGTTAACTTGGCGGGCGCCCTTAAAAACGAAGGCGCAAAGGTGGGTATTTTAGACGCTGATATTTATGGCCCATCTATTCCAATGCTTTTAGGCTTGGTGGGCGCAGAGCCCGTCACTAAAGATAACAAACAGCTACAGCCTTTTGATGCAAACGGCATTAAAGCGCAGTCAATTGGCTTTTTAGTCCCAAGCGATGATGCCACCGTTTGGCGCGGACCAATGGCGTCAGGCGCGCTTAGCCAATTGCTTAACGAGACTGATTGGGGCGAGCTTGATTACTTAATTGTGGATATGCCACCGGGCACCGGTGATATTCAACTTACAATGAGCCAAAAAGTACCCGCGAGCGGCACTGTTATTGTCACTACACCGCAAGACTTAGCCCTAGCCGATGCGCAAAAAGGCATTGCTATGTTTAATAAAGTAAACGTGCCAGTGCTGGGCTTAATTGAAAACATGAGTTATTACATTTGCAGCCACTGCGGTGAAGCTAACCACGTATTTGGTAAAGACGGTGCACAAAAGCTGGCGCACAAGCACGGCGTACCCGTACTTAGCCATATTCCTCTTGCAATAGATATACGTGAATATTCTGAGCAAGGAAAACTTATTGCCAACGATAACGACGCGGCGATAAGCAAAACATACAGCGCAGCAGCGAGGCTTATAGCCAGCACGCTCTATTATCAACAGCATCACAATGCAATTGAAATTGTGATTACAGAAGATTAATAAATAATGAGACTTTCAGACACACATATTAATGAATACCTAAGCGATGGTCGCATTGTTATTGAGCCTGCGCCAACAAGTGACATGATTTCAGGCGTAACTGCCGATTTGCGATTAGGTAATAAATTCAGAACTTTTAATGCGCATAATGCGGCATACGTCGATTTAAGCGGTCCAAAAGATCAGTTAAATAAAGCCATGGAATCAATCATGAGTGAAGAAATAGTGCTTGCTGAAGGTGAAGCATTCTTTTTACACCCAGGTGAACTTGCACTTGCTATAACGCACGAAAAAGTAACTCTGCCAGCAGACATAGTAGGGTGGTTAGATGGACGCTCATCGCTAGCGCGTTTAGGTTTAATGGTGCATGTAACTGCGCACCGAATAGATCCAGGCTGGAGCGGTAATATTGTTCTAGAGTTTTACAACTCAGGTAAATTACCACTGGCGCTTCGCCCACTGATGAAAATTGGGGCTATGAGCTTTGAAATGCTATCGGGCCCGTGTGAAAACCCATACAACATTCGTAAAGATGCAAAATATAAAGATCAAAACAGCGCAGTAGCAAGTCGTATTAGTGACGATAAGTAACCACTAAATAAAGCTTTTACTCGTCTATTTTATGAAGCGCATAACCCAATAGTTCAAAGTACTGGTTAAGCGCTTCATTTGCTTTATTAATATGCCCAATATTTGGGTATATTAAATTACTACTTTGTAAGCCCCCCACTAAAAAGCTATTTTTTATATTTGAATGCTGCTCAATACACGCTTCAAAGCAACGTGCTGCAAGTTCTTCTGGCATGCTCATATAATTCATGTTTTGTGCTTTATCGTGTTCTATGCATGTTTGTACAAAGCTATTAGCATTAACGCCGTGCTCATCTAAAAATACATTTTTATAAAAACTGTTTAAAGCATTATTAAGTGGGTGCGATAAATTAGGTGTGTTTGAAAGCCATAGTTTTGAGGCAAAACCAAATCGTGGTTTTGCTGCAAATAAATGCTCGCTTATATGATGGTCAAACGCATGAAACCATTCGTGAGCAAGTGCGCCTCCGCCTGCATTTTTTGCAAGAGCAAGCGTTTGAGAGGCTGCATTATAATGCGCTTGCACGCCTTTTTGACCACCATGACCAAATGCAAAATTAAGCTTCCCGCGCAGGCCAATTGCTTTAGGTGGTAAATGCAGTATTTGTGCAAGGTCGGCCAGAGCATCGTAAATTAAATTGGCGCTAATATAGCGCTCTTCTTTAGTTACCCATTTACCTACCACCATTGACCTAAAACCAAAGGTGTCTCTTATATCGCTAAAGTCGACTTGGTCGTCAAATCGATAGTCGGGACCTTGGCGAGTAAATCCACGCTTTAATCTGTTTGGGTAGTTACGCATTGCAAGTTTCATATAGTAACGAATTTAATCTAAGTAACGTGCTTTTACGTGCTCGGGCATGTGTTGGGTTTGTTTTTGTATTAATTCATCAAGCACATTGTAAAGTGGTGCGGGATTTAGCTGCTCTATTAAAAATAAACTATGCGCTACGGCTTCAAGTGTGGATAGGCTGTCGGCGCGGGGGGCTTTACGAATTGCATAACGATTTTTAGGTAACTGTTTAAAACTGACCGTTTTAAATTGATTTAGCAATGTGGTGAGCTGCAAAATTTTGTAGGCTTTTTTCCATGTGCCATCAACAACGATTAAGTGCGTAATATTTTTTAAACTTGGCTGCACATTATTGTCGTCTAAATTTACAGCGCTTTCATTAGGGTAGAGTAAAACGGTAGAGTTTACTGGCAGTGTTTTAAGAATAGAAAAGTCGTTATTATTTTCACCTTTGATTATTTGGCAATCAGTTAAGCATAAATTCAATAACTTAGCGGTGTTTTTTGCTATTTTTTCTTCGCTAGGATGCTGTAGAATAATAACCGTGACTTTGTTTTTTGTGTTTGTAATTGCATTGCAAATACAGGTGTTGAGTGCAAAGTTACACTGATTACAAAGTGTGCGTGCCATTTAATAAACTTTTTAGTTGCCAGTATGATCCTCATAATTATACATTTTTAAGGTAATTAAGTTGGTTTTTTTTACGCATCAATATAAAGTAGTACTATTAAACTGTAATTTACATGGATTGTTTTTAAGGGCTTTAAATATGACAGAAATAAATATTGATACATCAGCATTAGAAAGTATGGAATCGTTATTGGGTGAACAATTTGCTGATACGCTTGAATTTTGTTGTACAGAGTTTGAACGTTTAGGGTCTGAAGTTTTGGCAACCATTGGTAAAGACAGAGAAGCGGCTATTCGTCATTCTCATAGCTTAAAGTCTAACGCGGCGCAGTTTGGGGCTTCAAGCCTTGCTGAGGTTTCTCGTGTTATTGAGCAAAATTTAAATATGGATAACTTATCAGAAGCTATCGATGCGTCTAATAGTTTGATGGCGCAAGTAACTGGCTCTCAAACTAAGCTAAATGAATGGTTAGCATCTCGTTAAAAATATAAGCTAAACGTGAATTTATTTCAGTATTAAGCGCTTAAATAGGCTGGCATTTTACGCCTTTACTAGGTTAGTCTAAAGACTCACTAGTAGAGGTAAAAATGTCTGATATTAAAAAGAGTCACAAATTAGAAGGTGTATGTTATGACATTCGCGGACCAGTTTTAGCGCAAGCTAAAAAAATGGAAGACGAAGGTCAAAAAGTCTTAAAGTTAAATATAGGTAATCCGGCCGCCTTTGGTTTTGATATGCCTGAAGATATGCACCGCGATATTATCCGCAATTTATACTCAGCCCAAGGCTACTGTGACTCTAAAGGCCTCTACTCAGCCCGCGTGGCTATTTATCAGCATTACCAACAACGTGGATTACACAATTTAGATGTTGATAACATTTACATTGGTAATGGCGTTAGTGAACTTATTCAAATGATTACTCAGGCGCTATTAAACAATGGCGACGAAGTACTTATTCCTGCGCCTGATTACCCACTTTGGACTGCTTCTGTTAAATTATCTGGTGGTAACCCGGTTCATTATTTGTGTGATGAGGAACAAGATTGGTTTCCGGATATTGCAGATATAAAAAGTAAAATCACCTCAAAAACTAAAGCTCTGGTATTAATTAATCCTAATAATCCAACGGGTGCGGTTTACAGTGATGATTTGTTACTGCAATTGATTGATATAGCGCGCGAACACAAATTATTGTTGTTGAGTGACGAAATTTACGAAAAGATTTTATACGATGGTGTAACCCATACATCGATTGGCTCGCTTTGCGATGATGTACCAATTATTACCTTTAACGGTTTGGCTAAAACATATCGAGCTGCTGGGCTAAGAATGGGTTGGATGGTGTTAAGCGGGCGTACCTCGGTAATGGACGATTTACGCAAGGGCTTAGAAATACTTGCCTCTATGCGTTTGTGCGCTAATGTACCTGCTCAATACGCCATACAACAAGCGTTGGGTGGCGTGCAATCTATTGATAATTTAATTAACCCTGGTGGTCGCTTATACGAGCAGCGTGATATTGCATGGCGCGGGCTAAATGCAATTGAGGGCATAAGTTGTAAAAAGCCAAAAGGGGCGTTGTATGCGTTTGCAAAGGTAGATACAGCACATTTTAATATTAAAGATGATGAGCAAATGATGTTTGATTTACTCAAAGCCGAAAAAATATTACTTGTGCATGGCAGGGCATTTAACTGGCCAGAACCTGATCACTTTAGATTGGTATTTTTGCCAAACAAAGATGATTTGTCGGATGCGATGATAAAAATGAAACGCTTTTTTAAAGATTACCGCCAAGTTTAATTTAAAAATAAATAAACAAAAACGAGCCAATTTAGGCTCGTTTTTGTTTTAAACGTCAATAGACATAACTATTTAATACGCGGTATCTACTCGAACAGTGTTGTCGGTTAAGTATACTAATCTTACGTTGTCACCTTTGCTAAAACGCATTGATTGGTCTTGATCTTGAACGACCATAAATTGATCTCCATTTTCAACTTGTATCAACAACTCTACAAAATGACTTTGTTCGTAATGACTTTTTTGCTGACTATTATGCGCTACGTTACCACCTATGATAGAACCAAGTATGGTGGCAACAGTGCGTCCGCTTCCGCCACCAAACTGATTACCTACAACACCGCCCAGTAATGCGCCGCCAAAGGTTTTCCAGCCGTTGTTTTTGTCTTGAATGATTTCTTGTTCGGTAATATTGCGTACCGATTTTACGTCACCAAATAAAACTTGCTGAACAGGCACTGCTTTGTTGCGCTCGTATTTAGCAAATGTAGGTGCGCTAATTGTAAGTAATACGCACATTAATACAGTAATTGCTTTCATAACTTGCTCCTATTGGCTACCAGCCAAAGGTTGATTTTTCTTTAGTTTTACGAATTTCAGTTTCGTCTGCCCACTCAACTAGGCCGCTTTCCATATCCATTAAACGCATGGTAAATTTGTAGTACACGTCTGATTTATCGGCATTAGATTTAACGATACTTGATAGGTTGCCGTATAACATATATTGCGCGCCAATCTGTTTACCAAATGCAACGGCTGTTGCTGGGTTGATTAGTGCATCTTCATTTTGAAACGTTAATTGCTCACGTACTGATTCAACACGAGTCATATCAACAAATCTAAACTTACCGCTGCGTAGCATTTGTGTAGATATAGAATCGGTAATTGACTCTGTGTCTATATGCTCACTGGTTTTGTTTTTAATACGCTCAACAAATACAATAGGGCGTTTATTAGCGGTCATTGTGCCAACAACGGGTGAGCTTAGTAATGAGTCGGTCATTTGGCTCGCTACTTTTTGTAAGTCGGTAGAACCAAAATTTATATCGGTTGTTTCTACTGCTTGTGCGTCGCCGTAGCTTACTACTGCTTTGTTTGCACAACCGCTTAATACTAAAGCACTTAAACCAACTAAAGCATAAGTTGATGCTGTTTTAAATTTTTTACTAATGATCATGGCTGTTTCCTTTAATCTTTAAATTCTTGTGACTCGGTAGATACTTCTCTTACTGCTAAAGAAAAGGTGACCGCATCAGAGCTTGGCGCTAAACCCGGTAATTGTGTTTTTGCAAAGCCGAATAGTGTAAGTGCTTGCCAAGGCGAGTGGTTGCCTTTAATTACAAAACCATCTTTATCAAACCAATTAAATTGATATTGCAGATACTGCGATTTTTTATATTGACTCGAAAGTGTGACTACCACGTCGGTTAGCTGATTGGTTTGACGTGTTTTTACGTCAGTAATAGCCAGCTTATTACCTAAATCTGAATTATCAACACGTAGTTGTTCGTTAAACTTATTTGTATTTTGTTCAACGGCAATACCTGATGTAACGGGTTTGCTGCTACATGCACTAAGCATTAAAACAGCAAATAATGGCACTATGTATTTCATGGTGACTCCTAGAGTTGAACTACATGGTAGTTAAAGTAGTTATTAACAGAGGTTAGGTAAATTAACGTTAACCCTTGCTTACTAACGGTAAAATTTATAGGCGCTTGAGTACCTACTTGTAACGAATGCTCGCCTATATCTAGGCTTTGCCTTGCAACACTAATTTGATTTGGAAGCGTAAGCCAACTGCGAGTGTCGGCTTGCTCCGATGCTAAATTATAAATATTTGCGAGTATATTCCCAACATCGCCGGCGCTACGTGCTAGCTCTGCGCGAACTTTCTCTTTTGCGATTAGGCGCAAAATTTGGCGTGCCACCTTGGCAGGAATTTGATCTTCTAATGTTTTTGCTGCAAGTGCTTCAATATGAACAAGTGGGTTTAATTCTAAACTGTTTGTATCTATGTTTATGTTATTGAGTCGTCTTATATACGCATTATCTTTGTATACAGGCATAGCAAGGCTGTAAAAACGAGCATCACCTCGTGAAGTGTATATTGGTAAACGCAGTTTAAATTCATCTTGCTTTGGTACTAAACCTTGTTCAAATAAAACAATAACTTCGCCTTGATTTGTCGGTATGCTGGGTGCATCGCTAAAGCGTTTTTTAAATTCACTTAAGTCTTGGTCAAACCCTTGTTTTTTTGCGAGGCGCATTACATCACGTTGTAAATAAATATTGTTTGGCTGAATATCTAACGCTTTTTTATAATCAATGTAAGCGTCGTCATATTGTTTAACGCTTTGGTAAAGCAAAGCCGATAAATAAAATGTATAAGCATTTTGAAAGCCATTTTTTACGTCTCGGGTGACATTGCCCATACTTGGATAATGCTGTTGTGCTTCTTGAACCGTTGAATTTATTGCTGACTGGTTTTCTGAACGCGCATCAACTTGTACTTTATTTGCTCTGCGAATCTCTACTAAAGCGCCTTCAACATCATTTTTGTATACATAATTAAGTGCTTTGTAGCTATGTAGCATGCTCATTTCATAAGCTGGCGGCACATAGGTTATAGCTGAATCATTGGTAAACAGTGCATTGCTTTGTTCAAGCCCAGCACTTAATTGTATTTTTGCTGCTTCGCGCTTAGTTTGCATTTGCGTATATACGTTTTCAAATTTACTTTGTGAATCAGTAGGGTTATTGGCTAAGTCGTTTATACGAGCTTGCTCTAACTGATTTAAAAGATAACTACTGTGCATAGTGCTATTTTTAGCAATAAGGGACTGCGCTTCTTCGATATTGTTTTTCTCGATCGCATTTCTTACCGGTGTCATTTGGGTGGCATAGTCGTTAAATAGGTCACTAAAGCCTATGGTGCTACAACCACTTAAAATAAAACAAAAGCTTAAAATTATACTGCGGCGCACTGAGCACTCCTCTTAATTTACTTTCATACATTAACATATATTTTTGGGTTTAATGTACGAAACATTGTAAGAAATCGTAGAGTAACGTTGGTGAACAAAACGTGAATTTTTAATTTTAATAAACTAAGTTGAAATACTTAAATGGCTTTATTGGTGTTGTTAAATACGGTACACCTAAAAAGAATACATAATTAACAATTTCATCGGTGTGTTAATGGGTATATTACTCGGTATAGGTTGTATTTTTTTAGATGATACAAGTACTAAATATTTGAGATTTAGATCTTTATATTGAAAAATACGTTCAATAATTAAGTATTAATTTTAAAAATATTACTTAATTTATCAAAACAAAACACACTCTTTGCACAGTAATGATAATCCTGTTTAAATAAGCTCACCAGTAAGTAGTTTACTGGGTTTGAATTACTATAATTGGTCAATAATTAGATAGCAATTACTTGCTTAGGTAACTTAAATAACGCTGTTATTCGTTTTGTTGTTAAGGAATTTTTTTGAAAGCTACGCTGTATACAATCATTGCTTTAATTGCATTTGCCGCAAACTCTCTTTTTTGCAGAATGGCTTTAGCCGAAGGCTATATAGATGCCTGGAATTTTACTATTATTCGTTTGCTAAGTGGTGCTGCGTGTTTGGGCATTATAATGGCTATTTATACTCATAACTTAAAGCGTAAAGGTACATTTAACTCTGCAATTTTAAGCGATAAAGGAAGCTGGCGAAGCAGTATTAGCCTCCTTATTTATGCGCTTTGTTTTTCGATTGCATACGTAGAGCTAGATACAGGCACCGGTGCACTTATTTTATTTTCTGCAGTGCAGTTAACCATGATTGGTTGGGGAATATATAAAAAAGAGCAGTTAAGTGTGCTTCAATGGTGTGCATTTATAGTCGCGCTGGGTGGTTTTGTGTATTTAATGCTGCCATCTGCAGCTGTGCCTTCATTACTGGGTGCATCGCTTATGGCATTAAGTGGTGTGGCATGGGGCATTTATAGCATTAGAGGTAAAGTGTGTATATCGCCTTTGCGCACTACAGGTTTTAATTTTATAAGAAGCTTAGTTGCTATACCTATTTTATTATTAGTTGGTATGAGCCATTTACCAAATGTAAGTATTGAAGGCATATTGCTTGCGTGTGCCTCAGGTGCGATAGCTTCTGGCATTGGCTATAGCGTTTGGTACGTGGCAATGCCATTACTTAAAAGTACACAAGCTGCTGTAGTGCAGCTTTGTGTGCCTGTACTTGCAGCCATTGCCGGTGTGTTGTTTTTATCAGAGCAAGTAACAATGGAATTTATTGTAGCAAGCTCGTTAATATTAGGCGCGGTGCTGGTATTTATTTTAAATAAAAAGAAAGTTTAATATTATTTACGTCAGCCTTCTTTTTGTGGGGGGCTTACGTTAGTTACAAAGCGTGCATAAATTGCAGGTAAGTTATCAAGTATTGCCTGCTTCCCCTGCAATTCACTCTTTTTTATACATTCAAAAAGTACTTGTTCGCTAAGCCTATTCACTAATAACTGTGATTGCTCAATATGGCTTATATGCCAAAGCTCCGGTGCTACGCCGCCTAAATCGTGTTGATAGGGACGATAAAAACCAAACTTACCTAAGTTGTCATCTAACCAGTTACTTAAAGGAGCAAATGGACCGCCTTGCTGATATTCATCGGGTGTTAGCTGTAGTTTATAATCATCGTTCACGGCTGCTTTATCAAACACGTCTAAATCGGTACCTAAATGGTGTCTGCTTGCCCCAGGTAATGCAGAGTAGAGCATTATAGCAATGCATTTATCTATATCGCTTAGGTCGCTCAAATTTGCAATTTCTTGCTGTTTATTAAAAACAGGTCGAATACCTAAAAATTTATTATTCCAAATAATTGATTGACGATTAAAGTCACGAAAGCTTGATGCAATCGTGAGCTCAAATCCCGCATTTTTTGCTGCACTTTGTAGCGCTAAAAAGTCGCTAATAATGTTGCTATGCAAACGATGATTTTGTATATCAGTTAAATGTGTATCACTTTGACCTGTAATACACAGTATTGGTGTTGATTGGTTTAAATCCATTATGCTAAAAGTTGCTCTAGTATTTGCTCGTAAATGTCGCCAAGGGCTATTAAGTCATCGGTACTTACGCATTCATCTATTTTATGAATAGTGGCGTTACGTGGTCCAAGTTCAATTACTTTAGCGCCTGTTTGCGCAATAAAGCGACCGTCTGATGTACCACCCGTGGTTTCTAGATTAGTGGTTAAACCGGTTACAGATTTAATTGCATTGACTGTGGCATCAACAAGTGGACCGTGTTCGGTAATAAAAGGTAAGCCATTTACTATCCAACTTAATTCATAATTTAAATTATGCTTTTGTAAAATGTCATTCACACGTTGCTGTAATTGCTCATGTGTTACTTCGGTGCTAAATCTAAAATTAAACTGTACTTCTAATTCCCCCGGAATCACATTACCAGCACCAGTGCCGCCATTTATATTCGAAATTTGAAAGCTAGTAGCAGGAAAATATTCGTTTCCGTTATCCCATACTGTTTGGCTAAGCTCAGTAAGTGCTGGCGTTGCTAAATGAATTGGGTTTTGAGCTAAATGCGGGTAGGCAACATGACCTTGTATGCCTTTAACTGTTAAGTAAGCAGTAAGTGATCCTCTGCGACCATTTTTAACAACATCACCTAATACATCGCGAGAAGAGGGTTCGCCTACTAGGCACATATCTATTTTCTCACCACGGGCTTCTAGTGTATCTATTACACGTGTTGTGCCGTTTATAAACGGTCCTTCTTCGTCAGAGGTGATTAAAAAAGAAATCGAGCCTTTATGATCTGGATTTTTAGTCACAAAACGCTCGGTTGCTACAAGCATTGCCGCTAATGAGCCTTTCATATCAGCAGCGCCACGACCATGTAATAAGCCGTCTTTTATTAACCCTGAGAATGGTGGGTGTTGCCAGTTTTTTTCAGGACCTGTTGGTACAACGTCAGTATGACCCGCAAAACAGAAATGTGGTGATTGTGTGCCTTTTCGTGCCCATGTATTTAATGTATCAGTAAAAAATAACGACTCTATATTAAAGCCAACTGCAGCAAGGCGGTCGTTCATCATTTGTTGGCAACCAGCATCTTCTGGTGTTACCGATTCTCGCTGAATGAGTGCTTGAGCGAGTTTAATTACGTCATCTTTCATGATTTAAATATCTCATCGTATTGAGCTGCTTTAAAGCCTAAATGGTAGCTGCCGTTATTTACGAGTACTGGGCGTTTGATCATTGCTGGTTGTTCCACTAAAAGTGGTATTGCACTTTCTTTAGTTAGACTCTGTTTTTGCTCATCTGTTAATGCACGATAAGTAGTACCGCGCTTATTAACAAGTTGCTCCCAGTCGAGTTTATCTGCAAAATCACTCACCATTTGCTCATTTACGCCATCTTTGCGGTAATCATGAAAGGTAAACTCAACGTTATTATCGGTTAAGTATTTTTTAGCTTTTTTTATCGTATCGCAATTGCTAATGCCGTATAGAGTGATCATATATCTACTTCTTCTTAATAATAGTTAATAGAGTATCTACACCCGCATTTACATGCGAATGTGAGTAATGAAATGTGCCGAGGTTGTGTCCGTTAAGTAAAATTAAACTTGCTAGCATTGGGGCATCTAATTCACGTAAATCAAAGTAAGCAAGGCGTTGACCTTTATTTATTTTACTCCCATTTAGCTGGGCTATGTGGGTGTGCGTAATTGATTGCGAATCAGGAATAGTTAAGTTTATCAGAACTTTTAAACCATTTTTAGCTTGTAAAATAAACTCAGTGCCCGCGTTTTTTACTTGTAATAAAGTACCGTCAAACGGTGCTAAAATTTTATGACTTGTTAGCTGTACCATAATGCCAGGACCCAGTGTTCCAAAACGAAAAAAAGGCTCTGGGTGCTCTTTTAGTTCAATTACTTTACCTGAAAACGGGCTGGTAATATTTATTGCGCTAAGAGGTGTTTTATTTTGAGCTAAATAGTCAATTTTTTTTGCTTTCATAAGCTAATTTACCACCACGTTATAACCCTCTTTTTTTAATGCGGTAATAGCATTATCTACTGTGTGTTTTTTAATGAGAATATAATCAGTATCGTAAGTTGAAATAGAAAATATAGAAATTTTAGCGCGTGCCAATACTCCTGAAATATTAGCCATAATTCCGGTTAACGAAAAACCCAGTGGACCTACAACTTCCAGGGCTTGCCAGTCTGGTTCGGTATCAAGGCATTTTATTTCAAAACTACTCGGACACACAATTGAAAGCTCATCGTGGGTTTTAGAAATAAAAAACAGAGATTGCTTTAAAAGTGCCGCAGGTATGTCTGCATCTATATCTAAACTATGTATAGATAAAATGGTGCTGTGTAATTGTAATGTTTGTTTTGACATTAAAAACCTGCTAAACAGCAATATTAATAGCTTTATAGTATAGATTATTGGCTTTAAATTAAAGGTGTAACAACGACTAACTCAGCAGTAAATAAGTAGATAAAAGAAGGGAGTAAAAACTTACCCACAATTTCTGTGGATAACTGTGGGGGTTGCTGGGTATAAATAGCCTAACTAGTTAATTATTAAATAAATAACAGCTAGGCTATAAAAAACACATGTTAGTGTTGGCGCTTAATTAAGTGCTTCGGCTTGAGCCGCTTGAATAGCTGTTAGCGCGATTGTGTATACAATGTCATCTACTAAAGCACCACGGCTTAAATCATTAACGGGTTTACGCATACCTTGCAGCATTGGACCAATACTTATTAAGTCGGCACTACGTTGTACGGCTTTATAGGTTGTATTACCTGTATTTAAATCTGGGAATATAAATACAGTTGCTTTGCCTGCAACAGGGCTGTTAGGTGCTTTTTTGAGTGCTACATTTTCCATAATAGCAGCGTCGTATTGAAGTGGACCATCAATAATTAAATCAGGACGTTTTTGTTGTGCTATTTTTGTGGCTTCTCGTACTTTTTCAACATCGGCACCTGTGCCAGATGTGCCTGTACTGTAGCTGATCATGGCAACGCGTGGCTCAATACCAAATGCTGCAGCTGAGTCAGCAGATTGAATTGCTATATCAGCTAATTGATCGGCATTTGGGTCTGGGTTGATAGCACAGTCCCCGTATACCAATACTTGATCGGGTAGCAGCATAAAAAATATAGATGATACAAGCGATGAGCCCGGTGCTGTTTTAATTAACTGTAATGGCGGGCGTATTGTATTGGCAGTGGTATTAACAGCGCCAGATACTAAACCATCTACTTTTCCTTGCTCGAGCATCATAGTGCCAAGCACTACGTTATCTTGTAGTTGCTCTTGTGCTACAACCGCAGTCAATCCTTTGCTTTTACGAATTTCGACCATTGGGGCAACATAATCATTAATAATGCTTTGAGGCTCAATAATGCTTACATGTTCGTTTAGTTCTATACCTTGTTGTTCAGCAATGCGCATTATTTCTTCGCGATCGCCAAGTAATATCGTTTTAGCAATACCACGTTGACCACATATAGCGGCGGCTTTTATAGTGCGAGGTTCGTTTCCTTCAGGCAGGACTATTGTTTTACCAGCCTTGCGTGCTTTATTTGTTAATAAGTAACGAAATGCGGGTGGTGACAATTTACGTGTTTTACCTACATTTTTAGCTAATGTATCTAACCAGTTTGAATTAATATGTTCTGCATTATGGTTTTTAACTTTTTCAATACGTTGATCGTCATCACTTGGTACTTCCATATTAAAGTTATGCAGCAATAACGACGTACGCCAAGTGTCGGCTTCGGTTGCAAGTACAGGCAAACCTGTTTGCATAGCTTGCTCGCAAAGCGCCATAATTCTTGGCTCAGGCTCATACCTTCCGGTCAATAATATGGCGCCTAATTTTGTACCGTTCATTGCTGACAAACACGCTGCAACAAGTATGTCTGAGCGATCCCCTGGGGTAACTAACAACGCGCCTGGCGTAAAGTAATTCAAAATATTTGAAACAGTTCGAGCGCAAAAAGTAATACGACGCAGGCGGCGGTGAAGCATATCGCCTTCGTTTATAATTGTGGCTTTTAAGTACGCGCTCAAATCTTTTACCCTAGGTGCTACAAGGTCAAAGTCCCACGGGATGGCACCAAGTAACATAAACGAATTTTTCCTAAAAATAGGTAAAGCAGCTAAGCGCTTTAATTCGTTTTTAAGCTCTTCTGGTTTATACGCATCGACTAAATCGGCGCGAGCTCTGCCTTCTTCATCAAGTGGTGCATTTACTTTATTAAAAATACAGCCTAGAACTCTTGGATGGTCAATACCTCCATAATTACCGGCGGCAATTTCAAGGCGATCTTCTATTTGTGTAATATTGTAATTACCCGGTGTAAGTACAAATACAATTTCGGCGCCGAGTGTTTGTGCTATTTCACGATTAACGCGCCCAGCATAAGGTTGTCGTCGAGTAGTTACCATTCCTTCGATAATGGCTACTTCGTCGTCGTTTATTTTACTCTCAAAACGTTCAACAATTTCTTCTAACAGATCATCGCCTTTACCATCGCCAATCATTTGCTCTGCATAATCAAGTGCGAAGGGTGTAGGAGGGTTAATTGATGAGCCTTGAGTTACTATTTGTGTGGATTTTTCGGGGCCGGTTTCACCTGAGCGTGGCTGAGCAATTGGTTTGAAAAAATTAACTTTAACGGTTTTTTGCTCAAGCGCTCGCACTAAACCAACAGACACAGAAGTTAAACCTACACCTGTAGAGACTGGAATTAACATAATACGACGTGCCATTTTAAAGCTCCTTTACTATGTTTGCAGCATCGTTTGCTATTACCCATTCTTCATTTGTAGGCATAACGATAGCTTTAATTCTTGCTTTTTCAGAGCTAATAATACCTTGTTGCCCTAAGCGCGCATTAAGATTAGCTTGCTCGTCGCAATCAATGCCTAAAAAGGCAAGTTGAGATATTACTTTTTTACGAATAAGATCTGAATTTTCACCTATACCGCCAGTAAAAATAACAGCATCTAGGCGTTGTAAAGGCACCATATAAGCTGCAATTTGTTTTGAAAGGCGATAGCAAAACATATCAAGCGCTAGCGTTGCTCTTTGATTGCCATTAAGTGATGCTTCCTCAATTGTACGACAATCATTAGAGAGACCACTTATTCCCAGTAAACCGCTTTCTTGATTTAATAAATCGTCAATTTGTTGCGCACTATAATTTAGTTGTGTAGTTAAAAAATTAAACAAGCCAGGGTCTATATCGCCACTGCGCATACCCATAATTAAACCAGCGAGTGGCGTTAAACCCATACTTGTATCAACACTTTTACCATTTTTTATTGCACATACAGAGCAGCCATTACCTAAATGAGCGCTAATAAAGTTACTTTGCTCTAAGGGTTTATTTAGCAATTGAGCTGCTTGCTCTGCAACATAGCAATGACTTGTTCCATGAAAACCATAACGTCTTACGCCAAAGTCGGTATACAACTTATAGGGAAGGGCATAAAGATAAGCTACTTCGTCCATAGTTTGATGAAAGGCGGTGTCAAACACGGCAATTTGAGGTAATCCTTTAAAAGATGCTTTTGCAGATGAAATTCCTAATAAATTAGCGTGACCATGCAGAGGAGCAAGTGTTGCTGCTTGGGTAATTCCCGAAATAACATCTTCGTCTATAAGTATTGATTTGATAAAGTTTTCACCACCGTGAACAACACGATGACCTACCGCAATTAAATGTTCGTCTAATTTATGTGTTTTTATTAATGTTACTAGCGTATTAATTGCTTCTTCGTGTGCTTGATTCGCTTTTAAATCAATAGTGGTTTTAGCCCCATTGTATTTATACTTTATAGAGGGCGCTTTGCCTCCTAAGCGTTCAGCTAAACCTGAGATAATTTCGTGACCATTATTTGCATCAATAATGGCAAATTTTAAGCTAGAGCTGCCGCTATTTAGCACTAAAACGTGTTGTGATTTAGGATAGGTTGTTGGCATAGTTTCAATTCCCATAAACAAAATTTAGTAAGTGAGCAGTTAATACGTAATCACTGTAACTAGGGTATTAAATAAAGCTAAAACAATTAAGTGATCAAATGCAAAGCCGTTAACGTAATGTTAAATACTTTACCTTAATTAAGATATTTAAGTTAGGATTGTATGCTTTAGAGTAAATTTAAGCTCTTTTAAAGAGAAAGTGAAACCGTGCTAAATTGTGTTACACTTTAAGTATAACCCGTTTTATTTATCGTGTTTTTAGCAGTATAGGTGAGGAGTTATGATTCAAAAAAGTGTGATGTCACAGGTACAAACTGGTCGACTGTATGCAAAAAAATGGCCTATGCGAAAAGAACTCGCGCCTTTATTTGCTGAGTTTAAAGTTATTAAGGCAACCGAACTTGCTGTTACAGTTATGCCTATTTTAGCCATGTTTACGTTATTTTTTCAGTTAAATTATTTAGGGTCTGATTTTTTACCTCAAGCGATCGCTAGCGCGTTATTTTTTATATCGCTACCTCTACAGGGGTTATTGTGGTTGGGAAAACGAGCGCAAACTCCCTTAGAGCCTGCTATGCATAAATGGTATAACGAACTTCATACAAAAATGGTTGCCAATGGCTATCAAACCCAGCTAAATGAAAACAAGCCCCGTTATTTGGAGCTTGCTAACTTACTTAATGACATGTTTGATAAAATGGATAAAGCATTCACTAAAGAGCAATTTTAGAGAGCTACATCGCCAGTAGTTTTGGTAAACTGAGTAACATAAAATGATAAGGTGACATGGTGCTCACCTTTTTCTTCGAGCGCTAGCCAGTGCTCGGGTCTAAATTTCCACGCAAATGGTGTCATCATAATCAAGTTTTTAACGTCGTTAAAGTTAAGCATTACTTGTTCGGTTAGTAGTATTTGATCAGTTTGAATAAACTCATTTGGTATATCTATTTGAGTATGTTCATTTACGCTTGAATAAATATAACTTTTTAGTTCTTTTAAGTGCCAAGGGCCGGGGCTTGCTACAACGAGTGTTGAGCCTGGTTTTGCTAGCCTTGCTAGTTCTTGATCAAATAATGGTGCAAACACACTTATTAATACATCAGCAAATTGGCTTTTAAACGGAGCTTGGCTTATTGATGCAACGCTAAAATGGCAATTGTTATAGCGTTTTGCGGCGTATTTAATTGCAGACTTTGATATGTCTACACCATACACATTAGCTTGTGTGTTTGCTGCGATTGCTTGAGTATAAAATCCTTCACCACATCCTAAATCAATAATATTGTCGGCATTTAGTGTATTAATTATTTGACCTAGTGCACTTTGTAAAAATGCGTAAAAGCCACATTCTAAAAATGCACGCCTAGCCTGAACCATTTCTAGTGAGTCGCCTGGTTGTTTAGAGTTTTTTTGTTGCACAGGTAATAAATTTACATACCCTTCTTTTGCAAAGTCAAAACTATGTCTGTTTTCACAGCTAAGTGTGTTACTTGTTCTTATAAGAGGGTTGCTACACAGAGGGCAGCGATATTCAAGACTCATGAGTCTAGGTAGTCCTTATCGTAAAAAGTTTTTACCCAATGCGGGCGATAAGTGATCATTATAGTAATAGCCATTCCATTTAACATCGCTTCCGGAAACCAGATTATTGCACTTAAATAAACGTAGTTATCTGTAAGTTCTTGCCAATTATATTGACCAATAGAAAGGTAAAATAACGCACCTAAAGCAATTTTAATACATGCTATGAATCCTGCTGTTATAAAAGCACAAACA
The DNA here is from genome assembly GCF_011378875.1 of Pseudoalteromonas sp. Z9A5. Taxonomy (NCBI): domain Bacteria; kingdom Pseudomonadati; phylum Pseudomonadota; class Gammaproteobacteria; order Alteromonadales; family Pseudoalteromonadaceae; genus Pseudoalteromonas; species Pseudoalteromonas sp. Z9A5. The sequence continues at coordinate 17,504 of NZ_WTLC01000036.1, read as the reverse complement.
AAAATATAAACAAAAAAGTGGCGTGGTAAATAATGATAGCTAACAATAAAAGCTAAATAGCTCAATGCTATAGGTATAAATGCACCAATAAGTATTTGCACTGGCAGTAATTCGGGCTCAATTTTCCCAAAACTAGCTAATAGGGCAGTGGCAAGTAAACTACTTAAAATAGTTAGGCGCCAGCCTAGTATTAATGTGGCTGCGGTTACGCCTAAAATATGTAAATCTAGCCCTGTTAGTATGCCTGCTTTTATTCGCCATAAAATGGCAAACACGAGCGCGCACGCAAGTACACCTGTTTGGCGAACAGGTGTACTATAAAGTGCTTTATAGGTAGCCTTATCAAAGCTGAGTAAACTAGCTATAGCAACAACAGCCCAAAGCAGTCCTTGTACTTGTAAGCTCAACATATTAATTATTTTTAAATGTTGACCAAATAGGCGCGTGGTCTGAAGGCTTTTCAATACCACGTAATTCGTAATCAATTCCGGTATCAATACAGCGCGCCGCTAATTCGTTAGTCGCAAGTACTACATCTATTCTAAGACCACGGTTATCTACAAAACCTTTTGAGCGATAGTCAAACCAAGAGTATTGATCGTCTGTATTTGGATTTTGTTCTCTAAAGGTATCTTTAAAGCCCCAATTAAGCAGTGTAGCTAGCCATTCACGTTCTACTGGTTGGAAAGAGCATTTACCTGTTTTTAACCAACGTTTAGCATTTACATCGCCTATACCAATATCTAAATCAGTAGGTGATATGTTGATATCGCCCATAACAATGACGTCTTGCTCTGGCGTATGGTTGGTTTCAAGGTGTGTCATTAAGTCTTTATAGAATTGGCGTTTATAGGGGAACTTAGTTTCGTGATTTATATTGTCGCCCTGCGGGAAATAACCATTCATTACGGTTAAATCACGACCATTTTCTTGCTCTACAGTGACACTGATCATACGTTTTTGTGATTCATCTGTATCTGTTGCAAAGCCTTTTAAGACTGATTTTGGTTCATTTTTGCATAACATAGCTACACCGTAATGCGCTTTTTGCCCGTGAAAATAAACGTGATATCCCATTTTTTGAACATCTTCTAGTGGAAACGCTTCGTCATGAACTTTAATTTCTTGCAACCCAATAACGTCTGGTTGATGTTTATCGATAATAGCTTGTAATTGATGAAGACGAGCACGCAGACCATTGATATTGAAAGAAATCACTTTCATAGAATTTACCTTAAAATTAGTTCTATTTAATAAGATAAATTGTATCAGTAAATACACCTACATAACATGGCTGAAATGAGGAAATAGCTGCGTAAATGTTGATCAAATGGTGTTTAAAGATCAAACATTGTTAATGCAATATTAATATTTTAAATAAATAAAAAATTCAGTTGAAATGTTAATTGTTGGCTATATAATGCGCGAAATTACTTAGTTAGCTCGTTCAAATAGGATCTCTCATGAAAACACAACTAATTTTAGCCGCTGCACTTTTAGCATCAACGACTGTTTCTGCACAAAGCAATACTTACTTTAGCGAAGACAATAAAATTGAATCTAAGTTATGCGTATTGAGCGCAAATGAAGGCTTTACTGCTGCTCGTAAAGAAGCTGCTCTTCATGGTGTGTATTTATCACGCTTTTCACAAAGCATTTTGTGTAACGGTGAAGATATTCGTGATATCGCTAAAAAAGAAACTTTTAATAAAGTAACAACGACTAAGGTTGAAGTGTTTGCAAAAGATGCTCAACAAGAAACACAATTATGTATGACTGCTTTAAAGCAAGGTCTAGCGCCGGTTCGTCAAAAAATAGGCAACTTAGACTCATTAAAATGTAATGGTCAAAAGGTAACCGACTTTGTTAAGCGCTACCATAACGCTGCTATCTAATAAATGCTCCAATTAATTTATTAATCAGATTTTAAGTTAATTAGCATTATTAAATAAAAACAATACCCAGTATATATTTATGCACTGGGTATTTTTTTGCAAAAATTACAAGGCATTCTGCAAACCTTTCATTATGTAAGTATATGAGTTTGTTTGATAAATAACCCGTTTAATGCTATCCAACTGATTTTATTGACCAATTTTAAATTGGCATTAGATTTGTATTAATTAGAGTGACATTTAATTAATTACGAAGGATACGTCTTATGAAAAAGTTAACATTAGCAGCCACTATTTTAGCGTCTTTAAGCTTAGCAGCTTGTTCATCTAATCAAGGTCTTGAGAAAATAGACAGCGACTTTGCAAGTTTAGATAACGATAGCGATGGTTTTATTTCTAAAGTTGAAGCCGATGACGATAGCATCTGGGGTCATTTTTCAAATATTGACACCAACATGGATAACGAAATAAGCCGCAAAGAATTTAATGCCTACATGAAGCTTAATACTGGAAAAGTAGCAACTGATTCTGAGGTTAGCGAATCGGCTTTTAAAGCAGAAATTGCTAAGTTTGATAAAATTGAGAGCAGTTTTTCAAGCTTAGATAATGATGATAACGGCTATATTTCTGTTGTTGAAGGCAATGATGATGATATTTCAAATCATTTTGGTTATATGGATAAAAACCAAGATAAGCGCATCAGCAAGAGCGAGTTTATGGGTTACATTAAAAAATACGGTAACGCAGTAGCTGAAGATGACGCATTAGAAGCTATTAAACACAGTTAATATTTGTTGTTTTAAAGAGTAAGTTAGAAGCCAGTGACACTCACTGGCTTTTTTGTGTTTTAAATTAGGTAAATTGATAGATATATTTTCCTAGTTTAGTGTTGTTCTGGCATAATAGATGGCTGTGTATTTTTATTTGTTTAGAGTGTGTATGGCGGGTCGGCGAATTAGTGATGAGCAATTAATTGAAATCATTGAAGCGGCGATTTTTGTTGCAGACAAACCTGTTAGTAAACGGCACCTTAAAGACACTGTTTTAGCTGATTTGGCTATTACGATGGCGCGAATTAACGACGCCATTGAAACAATACAAGTACATTTTCAAACCCGTGGTATTCGCTTAGTTGAAGTTGGCAGTGGCTATCGTTTTCAAGCATGTAGTAGTTTAAGCCCATGGTTGAATAACCTTTGGCAAGAACGTGCGCCTAAATATTCACGCGCATTACTTGAAACGTTATCGCTTATTGCATATAAACAACCGGTTACACGTGGCGAAATTGAGCAAGTAAGAGGTGTAACAACCGGCTCAAATATTATTAAAACCTTACTCGAAAGAGAGTGGGTTAAAGTGGTAGGGCATAAAGAGGTTCCGGGTAAACCGGCTTTATATGCAACTACTAAGCAATTTTTAGATTATTTTTCGATAATGGGTTTAGATAACTTACCTGCCTTGCCAGAGCAACAGCAGAGTAAAATAAACCAGTTATTAAGTGATCCTTCTGTGAGAGAACCATCCGAATGAGTATTATACAAGGTGAAAAGTTACAAAAAGTCCTAGCCCGTGCTGGCGTAGGCTCACGCCGTGAAATGGAAAAATACATTGATGCAAACCGCGTTAGTGTAAATGGTAAAGTGGCAAAGCTAGGTGACCGTGTTGAGGAAACTGATTTAATTCGTGTTGACGGACACACTGTAAAAATTGAAGAAAAAGCAGACAGAATCTGTCGTGTAATTATGTATAACAAACCAGAAGGTGAGTTAAGTACCCGTAAAGACCCTGAAGGGCGACGTACTGTATTTGACCGGCTTCCTCGTATTGATGGCGAGCGTTGGATTGCTGTTGGTCGACTAGACGTTAATACATCGGGTTTAATGCTTTTTACCAACGATGGTGAATTAGCAAATCGTTTAATGCATCCAAGTTACGAAGTAGAGCGTGAATATTCTGCACGTGTATTTGGTGAAGTGACTGCCGAAACGATTAAAAACTTAACCCGTGGTGTTGAGTTAGAAGATGGTCCTGCTAAGTTTATGAGCGTTAATCCAATGGGCGGAGAAGGTATAAACCGTTGGTATAATGTAACTTTAAACGAGGGACGTAATCGTGAAGTACGTCGTTTGTGGCAATCACAAGATGTTGAAGTATCTCGTCTTATTCGTATCCGTTATGGCAAATTAGAATTAGATAAGCGCGTACCACAAGGCGGATGGGTAGAATACGATTTAGAAACCGTTAACTATTTACGTAAAACAGTTAAATTAGGTCGTGAAACACAAACTAAGCTTTCTGTTATGCCTGAAAAGCGCAAAGATAAACGTGCTAAAATTAATCAGATTCGTAAAGCAGTTAAAAAACACAATCAACGTGTTAAACCGACTAAACGAAAATAGTATTAAGAATTAAATGAAAAGCCGCTTTTAAAAGCGGCTTTTTTTATATTTAAAATTTGTATTTAATAATAAATATCTGAGATTATTTTTTTACTTGAGCGTCTAATGATTCGCCGTTTATTTCACTTGAATCGTCACTCATTAGGTATAAATATGTAGGCATTAAATCTTCTGGTGTAGCAAGTGCATCTCTGTCTTCACCTGGGTATGCTGCTGCGCGCATAGATGTGCGAGTAGCACCTGGGTTGATACAGTTTATACGAATATTAGTTTTACCTACTTCACATGCCCATGTTTGCATCATACCTTCTACTGCAAATTTTGAGATTGCGTATGGTCCCCAAAATTCTCGACCTTTTCTGCCAACACTTGATGAGGTAAAAATAACAGAAGCATTATTTGATTTACGTAACACAGGAAAAAGCGCTTTGGTGATCATTGCCTGAGCAGTAACATTTACTTTCATAATATTTTCAAAAGTAGATGAGCAAAAATGTTCAAGCGGACCGAGCGACCCTAAAATACCTGCATTGTTAAGTAGCCCATCAAGGCGACCAAACTGATATTCAATTGTTGCTGCAAGATCACGGTAGTTTTGTTTAGTTGCCCCTTTTAAATCCATAGGCACAATGGCAGGTTTAGGATGACCAGCATTAACAATTTCATCGTAAACACATTCAAGTTTATTTGTTGTTTTGCCCAATAAAATAACCGTAGCACCGTATTTAGCATATGTAATTGCTGCAACTCGACCAATGCCATCGCCAGCGCCAGTAATCAAAATAACTTTGTCTTTAAGTGCGTTTTCAGTTGCTTGATAGTTATGCATGAAAGTACCAATCTATAAATTTTTTTGAATTTTAACATAGCGAAACGTGAAGTAATCGAATTTATTGTAAAATAAGGTGGCGAAAACAGAAACTTTACGTTAAGTTTAACTGGTCTAATGTCTCATTAATATTCTGATTACATTGTTTTAACTTAATACACTGATTAAACACACTATAAAAATAAAATATGTGCGGAGCCAACAATATGAAAAAAATGCTACTCTCACTCTCAGTTACAGCTGCTTTAGCAGGTTGTGGCGGCGGAGAAACGTTAGAAGATGTTAAAAACGATACAGCCCCAGTCATTCCAACAGCGACTGTAAGCTTTGATCCCGCTAATGGCGTTATTTCTGTACCTAATGATTTATTAATGAGCGGTACTCAAGATGGGACTTTAAATATTCCTGGAGAATTAGATGACAACAATGTATCTATTTCTCGAGCAGCTTATGCAGACCCTCAACTTGCACTGGGTGCATTAGATGGCTGGTCTTCACAAGTTCCTTATAAAATTGATTTAACATTTCCACCAAATGTGAGTTTAGACGAAGCCTCTGCCGGTACACCTGGTACTGTAAGAATTTTTGAAGTGATAATGGGCGCGAGTTTAACTGATGCAGAATGCTCAGTAGTCGCTGCAGGCACTGCATGTAAGTTAGTAGGCGAACTTACTTTTGGTGTTGACTTTGTAACTCAGGCTTCTGGTAATGCCGTAGCGATTATTCCTTTAAAACCATTTACTGCTGGCAGTTCATATATAAATGTATTAACAACTGGACTTAAAGATTCGTTGGGGCGTTCTGTCGAGCCTTCTTCTACTTATGGGCTAGTTAAACAAGAAGCACCTTTGATCACTGAAGCCCAATTAGGTTTGCAAGGTGCGGTAAATAGTTACGAAAATGTAGTTGTTAGTTCTGGTGATATTACAAAAGATGATATTATTTTTTCTGGTGCGATGACTATTCAATCAGCAGGACCTGTACTTAGTACAATTAAAACCTTACTAGCTGCAAGTTTACAACAAGATGCACTTCCTACTCCGGTGCTGCAAGTACCAGAACAGCCATTGGTAAATGTACAGCAAGTATTTGCTTCTCAAGGTGTAGAAGTATCGGGTGTATTTACTGGTGTGCAGTATCAAAAAGGTAGCATCATGTTACCAATGTACCTAGGGACACCAACAGGTACTGATATTAGTGATTTAAATGATACATATTGGCAAGGTATGTGTGACAACGCCGTAGTTTTACTTGGTTATAAAGCGATTGCAGGGGATGCTTTTCCGGCTGATCCTATTAGTGAAAATGATGCATTATGTTCAGCTTTAAGTGGCGGACAATTACGCGATTTAGGTTTAGATAGTACTCGTCATTTAACTAAATATAATACTATTCCAAAAGTACAAAGCATGGCGAATGTGCCGGTGCAAATTACAAAACCAATATTACCTATTATTAATGGTGTACGTGCACAGCTACAATTATCAGCTATTGAAATGCCTGAAAATGGTTGGCCTGTTGTTATTATGCAGCACGGTATAACGACCAATAAAGAAAGCATGCTGGCATTAACCGCTCAGCTTTCAATTCAAGGATTTGCAACGGTCGCGATTGATCATCCAAGACACGGCGAACGTGGTATTGATGTTGATGGCGATGGAAATGATGATTTTAATGCAACAACGGGCTCTGTACTTAGTTATATGAACTTAAGCTCATTGCTTGTTGCTAGAGACAGTTTACGCCAATCAGCAGCTGACTTATTAGGCTTGCGTTTGGGTCTGAATTTTATCAACGATACAACTATTAATAGTAGCGACGTAACGTATGTAGGGCATTCTTTAGGCTCTATTGTTGCTCCTGCTTTTATAGCCCAAGCAAATACCCCAATGGCTGAAACGATTGATCCATTGTTTAATGTTAACACTGTTGCGTTAGCAAGTGGCGGTGGTGGTATTGCAAGCTTTTTACTTGAGTCAGCTTCTTTTGGTCCATTTATTCAAGGTTCAGTACTTTCACAAGCCGGTACAACAGAAGCTGATGAGCTGAATGTGTATTTACAAGGCGATGCAATCTCGAACTGTGGGATATTGTTACCTGATATGGAAGCTTATCTGACGTGTGGGTATAACGAATATGTTGCGTCACTTACAACTGCTGGCGAAACGACTAAGTTAGCAAATATACAAGGCGTTATGACGCAATTTGCTTTTGCGGCACAAACTGCACTTGATAGTGGTGATCCAACTAACTATGCAGCAACTGTTCAAGCTCTAGGCACTCCTGTTTACACTAATGTTGTTGTTGGAGACGGCGCTGATAACAAAGCAGACCAAGTTATACCTCCTACTACAACGAATAACCCAATTGCAGGTACTATCCCACTTGCTAGTTTTATGGGGTTAGAGACAGTAAGTACATCTCAAGCGTTAAGTGCAACACCATCGAGCTATTTAGTTAAATTTACTAAAGGTCACCATGGTTCAATACTTACACCTGCAGCTAATGAAGCCGCTGGAGCTGATGCTGAAGGAAGCGAAGCCGCAAATACAGAGATGCAGTTGCAAGTTGCAACTTACCTTGCTGCTCGTGGTCGTATGCTATTAGTAACAAACAGTGATGTAGTAACTGATTAACAACAGGCAATCCAATCAAAAACTAAAGCCACTGTAAAGTGGCTTTTTATTATCAAATCCAAGTCTAAATTAACCCAATCAAAATTAATTAAAACTTAAGTTGTTAGAGGGGTATTTATACATCTTTATCGACTACCCATCGCTAGTCACTACCCACATAGACAGGACTTATTTAAAAACCCAACATATTGCTACAAATTGAACCTCGAAAGACAAAACAACCCCCAAGTTATACGTTTATATTCTTTTTTAAATTATCCTTTACTCATTTTAACTCTATTTTTTGTATAATTTTTTTGCCTCGCTTAAAAGTAAGAAAGTGCTCTGTGTGTGTCTTTCAAGATAGATTGGCGTTATAAAGCATGCTAAATTAGCTGAAATTTATAAATGGAGAAAACAGTTGGGATTTTTATACGAATACGGTTTGTTCTTAGCTAAAACGCTTACTTTTGTCATTGCTATAGCGACTATTTTAATTTTAGTAGTAGGCGCTGCTGTTAAACCAAAAGCTAAAAAAGGTGAGATACAGATAGACGATATATCTAAGCAATTAAAAGATATTAAAGAAAGTTTTTTACTAAGTACCTTGGGTAAAAAAGAGCTCAAAGAACATCAAAAACAGTTAAAAGCACAAAGTAAAAAAACTGAAAAAGATGAACCTAAATCTCGATTATATGTAATTGATTTTATTGGCAGTATGGATGCTCATGAAGTAGAGAGCTTGAGAGAAGAAATTACGGCTATCATTTCAATAGCAGATCCTAGTAAAGATAAAGTACTCATTCGCTTAGAAAGTGGCGGTGGTGTAGTGCATGGATATGGTCTTGCAGCTTCTCAATTACAGCGTATTAAAAATGCTGGCATACCTTTGAGTGTATCAATAGATAAAGTGGCTGCAAGTGGCGGTTATATGATGGCGTGTGTTGCTGATGAAATACTAGCCGCACCTTTTGCTATTGTAGGCTCTATTGGTGTTATTGCTCAAATACCTAACTTTAATAAAATATTAAAGAAAAACGATGTGGAATTTGAACAAATAACTGCGGGTGAGTTTAAACGAACTCTTACTTTATTTGGTGAGAACACAGATAAAGCACGCGAAAAGTTTCGTGAAGAAATTGAGCAAACGCATGACTTATTTAAAACATTTGTGAGCAGTCAACGTCCTAGTTTAGATATTGATTTAGTAGCAACTGGTGAGCATTGGTTTGCAACTCAAGCGATTGAAAAAGGTTTAGTTGATATTATTAAAACGAGTGATGATGCTTTATTAGAGCAGCAACATGAGCGTCAAATTTATAAAATCAAATACAAAGTTAAAAAGGGACTAAGTGATAAATTAGCACTTGGTTTAAGCAGTGGAGTAAATAAAGTAGGTATTAGTTTACTTTCTAAGTTTAAAGCGCTTAATCCTTAACCCTTAATTTTTGACATAAAAAAACCTTGATGCTAACCATCAAGGTTTTTTTGTAACTAAAAAGAGAAGGTAGTTAGTCGAGTGACTTGTGGTAGTCTTCTAAATCTTTAGCTGCGTTAGGGTCGTTAAATACAGTTTCATCTAATTCCCCTTCAGACTTCGCTACAACACATGTAACCATACAATCACCAGTAATATTGACTGCTGTACGGGTCATATCAAGTAGTCTATCTACACCTATTATTATAGAGATACCTTCAACCGGTAAACCAACCTGATTAAGTACCATTGCGAGCATAATTAAACCAACTCCCGGTACTCCTGCGGTACCTACTGAGGCTAGTGTTGCTGTTAAAATTACCGTCAGATAGTCAGTCACACTAAGATCAATTCCATACACTTGGGCAATAAATACGGTAGCAACACCTTGCATAATAGCGGTGCCATCCATATTAATAGTTGCTCCCAAAGGGATGGTGAATGATGCTACAGAATTACTCGCACCTAATTTTTTAGTCGCTGTTTCGAGTGTAATAGGCATAGTGGCGCTGGAGCTTGATGTGCTAAAACCAAATAAACAGGCATGCTTCATCTTAGTTAAAAACTTTACAGGGCTTAGACCTGTAAATATTTTTAATAAAATACTGTAGTTAACAAACGCATGGATAAATAACGCAGCAACAACGACTAAAAAATACTGGATAAGCTTCACAATCAATTCAAGTTCAATTGTAGTGAACAACTTAGCCATTAAGAAAAACACTCCGTAAGGTGCAATGTTCATCAGTAGCGTAACTAACTTTAAGATTACCGTGTTTAGATCTTCAAAAATGTTAGCAATGCGGTTACCTGCTTTACCACTGAGTGCCATGGCTATGCCGAATAAAAGCGCAAAAACAATTACTTGTAGCATGTTTCCTTTAGCCATTGCTTCAAATGGATTAGTCGGGAACATAGCAATGAGAACGCTTGCTAAAGAAGGGGGTACTTTTTCGTCGTAGGCGGTGTTTGTTGGTAAAGGTACACCTTCTCCAGGGCTAAATAATAACGCTAAACTTATTGCAACGGTAATTGCGATTGCTGTTGTAAGTAAATAAAGAGAAATAGATTTTCCGCCTAATCGACCTAACTTTTTAGGATCGCTAAGACTACATGTACCGCAAACAAGTGAAACAAAAACAAGCGGCACAACTAACATTTTTAAACTATTGATAAATATTTCACCACCTACATGGAAAATACCATCTACAAAAAAGGCTTTAATTGGTAAAGAGAATAACCCAAGTGGAATTAGATAATCGTCTTCACCAGCTAAAATAGCCTGAAATATAGAGCCTACTAAAATACCTAGCACCATACCTATCATGATGCGAGTAGTTAAACCCATTGAACTAATTTTAGACATATACCTTAATCTGCTTTTATAATTTTTCCATAGACTACCAGTCTGGAAATATTTATACAGAAAAAGTTAGCATTTATTTAAAATTATTTTATAGAAAAAAGTAACAAAAAACTGAGATTTTAGACTAAGTTATAGGTTAATATTAGGTAAATAACGTTTGGTTAATAATAACAACACTAGGGAGAGGTTAATGCCTTTAACGCGACTGCTCAGTATTTCATTACTTAGTTTTTTACTCACAGCTTGTGGCGGCGGGGGGTCAATTGAAAAAGATGGCACCATTGGCGGCGATACAGGTACGGATACAGATGTTAGTACTTCTATTACTTTAGAGCTTACACTCGTTGATCAATTTGGATTGGTATTTACCGATTCGAATCCTGTAAGTAAAGATAATAAAGGGGTTGTGACTGCAACTCTAACAAGCGATGGTGAACCTTTAACGTCACAGTTAGTTACTTTTACAACTGAATTTACAGGTAAAATAACGCCTGAATTAGGTACTGCGCTTACAAATGAAACAGGGCAGGCTGTTGTTAGTTTAAGCAGCGGTGATTTTAAAGGTGCAGGAGAAATCACTGCTACTTATATTGGTGATGATTCAACTGTTATAAAAACTCTAGGTTTTATATCAAACGGTGACGACGCCTCAACTGAAGAAGCTGTCGTGGATGTAGATATTAAATTGCTCCAAGGTTGTGCTGATGGTTGGGATAATGACAGAAACCTTGTATCACTTGAGCAAACTTACTCTGCTTCTGGTTGTACTGTTGTTAATCAATTCTCTTCAGACGAATTAATTGATGTGCTAGTTAAAGTGACAGACACGAGCTCTGGTGATGGTTTCGTTGGTATTATTAGTGAAATTTCTACAGACTTAGGCAGTTTATTACCTGTATCTGGTAAAGCTTTAACAGATAACTTTGGTTTTGCAATACTTAAACTTCAACCTGGTGCTAACAGCGGTGCTGGCGAAATTACAGCAACATCTAAGCTAACATCTAGCCAAAAAGCATTTGAAATTTCTACAGCAGAGTTACAAGTTAACATCAGCAATGGTTTATTCAATGTATTAGATGCTAATGGGAATCCAATCGCCGGTGAGTATCAGCCTTTAGCTGCAGGCGCAACTACTGTAATTACAGTTGAAATACTAGACAGTAACTCTGAGCTTGTTGTATCAGCTTTAGACGTTGAATTTACTTCTAATTGTACACAAGCTGGTTTATCTGTAATGGATGCCACAGCAAAAAGCATAAGCGGTATAGCGACTGCAACATACCGTACAGATGGTTGTAGTGCATCATTGGGCGATACTGTTACTGCAACAGTATTAACGGGTGGTACACCGGTTATTAAATCTATAAATATTCCGGTATCAATTGCCGAAGTTGAATCAATAGAATTTATAGATGCAACACAAAATGTTATTGCACTTAAAGGGACTGGCGGTCAAACCCGCTCTGAAACGTCTGAAATTACCTTTAAATTAAAAGATAAAATTGGTAAATCTGTTGTTAGTAGCAGAATGGATTTTCGTTTAAGTTCGACTAATGGCGGAATAAGCTTATCGCACTCGAGTGTGTTTACAGATGCTGAAGGTTTAGCGCGTGTACAAGTAAATGCAGGCTTTGTTCCAATGGCTGTTCGAGTACAAGCTTGTTACATTCCTGAAAGTCAAATTCCTGAAAATCAAAATGATGATGTTACTTGTTGGCAAGATGTTTATTTAGAGTGTCAAAAAGATGCAGCAGATAGAAGTGACAATGTATCGTGTCCTGTAGGGGAACTTTCTTTAGTATCACTTGATGAGCAAGTCATTACGGTTTCTGATTTAGTATCGATTAGCTCAGGTCTTCCTGACGGTAACAGTTTTACTGCAGGTGCAGAGACGATTAATATTGAAGCACTTGACTATATTGGTGATATTAATGAGATTTCAGTTTACTTAGCTGATCACTTTAATAATCCTGTGCCAGATGGAACAGCTGTTTATTTGACTACTGAGGGTGGTACTGTTGGTACTTTAGATGGTACGGCATTTAATGCACAGCTTGAATGTAATACTGTTGATGGTGCATGTAATGCACAATGGCGTAATCAAAATCCTAAACCATTTACTGAAGCTAAGTGGGGTAACCAAATTGATTCCATAAACCCTAAAACAAACCTAATAAATTGTGACTTGTATTTCAACACCGCAGCACCTTGTATTAATGGGATTCTTAGCGCAGCAGACGATGTTGTTAACGGTGTACCTTTAGGAGGTCGTGTAACGGTGCTTGCTACTGCCAAAGGCCAAGAGTCATTTATTGATATAAATGGCAATGGGCGCTTTGACACCAATGAATACTACAGTGGCTATGACTTACCTGAAGCGTTTGTAGATCATAATGAAAATGGGTTTTATGATGGTTTAGCGGGTATTTATGATCCAGTTACAGCAACCGTTACTAAAGACGCTAGCTTTTGCCAAGAAGGCAGTTTGACTGACCCTTGTAGTCCTACAAATACGAATGGTGGTCACTTTGAAGAGAACTTTGATATTGACTTGAATGGTATGCATACTTTAGCTGATGGCAAGTACAATGGCCTATTGTGTACAGAAGCGGCAACTAATCCTCCAGCAAATGCAACATTTGCAAGTTTATGTACAAAAGACTTGATTGATATTAGAGAGTCATTTCAAATCATACTCTCAGGCAGTACGGTCTATAGTCGTTTTGTGGTTACTAAACAGGAACTTACTAATAAATTCCCTAATACTTCTACTCTAAATATAGAAAGCTGTAACGATGTTATAAGCGTTGCTACAGATGAAGATGGAGTCAGTACTGAAACATTAATTTTAGGATTAGAGCCTTCTGATACAGATGATTTTTGTGACGTTAACTTAATCGATATAAGTTCAGGTGTTGGGTCTAATGCTTTAGATAGCTTAACATTCGGTATTTATTACTCTGATAGATATAACAATCCAATTCCATCGGGGACAACGTTATCTATGTCGACAGCTAATGGTAAATTTGATGGGCGTAGTGACTATACTATGCTTGAAACTAGTTCTGCTCGTGCTCTTTATGAGGAGTTAACGATTAGTCGTGAGACAGATCCAAATGATGCAAATACTGGTTTGTTAAGCGTTATATTCGAAACGCCTAAAGGGGTTCAGACTTCTGCAACAATAACTATTAGAGATGATGGTTAAGGTTTTTTGTTGTAATATTTTAAAAAATGCCAACCTTTAGGTTGGCATTTTTGTTTCTGTTCTATATATTCCACATCAATTATTCTAAAAACACTTGTTTGGCTAAATTAGCAACAAAAATTGTTCGTTTATTCAGTAAATACTGAAAAGTTTGAATTAAAAGCTTGTAACAACTAGTGTTTGTAGATATACCTATAAATATTCGCGCCGCTTATGTCGGCAAAACACATTTTTAATATTTGGTTAGAAATAGGCAACTATGGGCAAATCGCTAGTAATTGTAGAGTCACCTGCTAAGGCTAAAACAATTAATAAATATTTAGGTAATGACTTCATCGTAAAGTCCAGTATTGGACATGTACGAGATTTACCTACTTCAGGTTCGAGCAAAAACAAAGTGCCGGCAACTAAAACGCCTGCAGAAGTTCGTAAAATGGAACCTGAAGAAAAAGCAGCGTATAAAAAGCAACGAGATTATACCAATTTAGTCGCGAGAATGGGTATCGACCCTAATCAAGGCTGGGATCCGCATTACGAAATACTGCCAGGTAAAGAAAAAGTTGTTCAAGAATTGCAAAAATTGGCAGAAAATGCAGACCAAATATATCTCGCAACGGATTTGGATAGAGAAGGGGAAGCAATAGCTTGGCACCTTCAAGAAATCATTGGTGGAGAGCCTGAAAAGTATAAGCGTGTAGTTTTCAACGAAATTACTAAAAATGCTATACAGCAAGCATTCGAAACACCCGGTGAGCTAAATACCGATATGGTGTTTGCTCAACAAACACGACGCTTTTTAGACCGTGTTGTTGGTTTTATGGTATCGCCATTACTGTGGGCAAAGGTAGCGCGTGGACTTTCTGCAGGTCGAGTACAATCGGTAGCTGTGCGTTTATTAGTTGAACGTGAGCGCGAAATTAAAGCTTTTATCCCAGAAGAGTTCTGGGATATTCATGCTGATGTTAAAAATACCGAGTCAGAGTTACGCTTAGAAGTAACCAAACAAGCTGACAAGCCATTTAAGCCAGTAAATGAAGCTCAGGCTAGTGCAGCAGTAAAAAGCCTTGAGAATGCAGAATACAAAGTTATAAGCGTTGAAGAAAAACCAAGTAAAAGTCGCCCAAGTGCACCTTTAATTACTTCAACCATGCAACAAGCAGCGAGCACGCGTCTAGGTTATGGCGTTAAAAAAACCATGATGTTAGCTCAGCGCTTGTATGAAGGTGGCTATATTACTTATATGCGTACTGACTCAACTAATCTGTCAAAAGATGCCGTTGCTATGTGTCGCGAATATGTAACAGAGCAATTTGGTGAAAATTACTTACCTAAAGATCCAATTAGTTATAGTTCTAAAGGTAATGCCCAAGAGGCGCATGAAGCTATTCGCCCATCTAGTGTTTCCGTGCTTTCTGGTCACATTGAAGGCGTAGATGCGGATGCTAAAAAGTTATACGAGCTTATTTGGCGCCAGTTTGTAGCGTGTCAAATGGTTCCTGCTGAATACGATTTAACAACATTAACTGTTGCGGCTAACGACTTTCAGCTTAAAGCGAAAGGACGTGTACTTCGTTTTGATGGTTGGACTAAAGTTCAGCCGGCAGTTCGCAAAAAGAACGAAGAAGATCAATCACTACCACCTGTTACATTAGGTGAGACATTGACGCTTGTAGAGCTAGACCCTAAACAACACTTTACCAAGCCGCCTGCGCGCTTTAGTGAAGCGAGTTTAGTAAAAGAGCTTGAAAAACGTGGTATTGGTCGTCCTTCAACGTATGCATCTATTATTTCTACCATTCAAGACCGTGGGTATGTGCGTGTAGAAAACCGACGTTTTTTTGCCGAAAAAATGGGTGAAATTGTTACTGACCGTTTAGTTGAGAACTTCACTGATTTAATGAACTTTGATTTTACAGCTAAGATGGAAGGTCGCTTAGATGACATCGCCGAAGGTGAGCGTGTTTGGACTGAAGTACTTGATAAGTTTTATGCTGATTTTTCAACACAACTAAATGTCGCTAAAGACGAACCAGATCAAGGCGGCATGCGTCTTAATGAAATGGTTGAAACAGACATTGAATGCCCTACATGTAGTCGTAAAATGGGTATTCGTACCGCATCTACGGGTGTGTTTTTAGGTTGTACAGGTTATAACCTGCCGCCTAAAGAGCGTTGCACGACAACAATGAACTTAGTATCGGGCGACGAAGCAGTTGCAGCTGATGTTGAAGATGTTGAAACCGAAATATTAATGCAAATGAAGCGTTGTCCAATTTGTGAAACAGCAATGGATTCCTACCTAATTGACGAAACGCGTAAACTACATGTATGTGGTAATAATCCAGCATGTAAAGGTCACGTTGTCGAAGAGGGCACCTTTAAAATTAAAGGTTACGATGGGCCAATTATCGAATGTGATAAATGTGGCGCTGATATGGAATTAAAGTCTGGTCGCTTTGGTAAATACTTTGGCTGTAATAACGACGAGTGTAAAAACACTCGTAAGTTACTCAAAAGTGGTGAAGCAGCTCCACCAAAAGAAGATCCAGTTCACATTACAGAATTAGAATGTGAGAAATCAGATGCGTATTTTGTATTACGTGATGGTGCTGCAGGTATATTCTTAGCCGCTAATACTTTTCCTAAATCACGTGAAACTCGTGCACCTAAAGTTGAAGAGTTGAAGCGTTTTAGAGAGCGTATATCGTCTAAGTTTTATTACTTAGCAGACGCGCCAGTAAAAGACCCTGATGGTAACCTTGCTGTTGTTCGTTATAGCCGTAAAAATAAGTCTCAATATGTAATGACTGAAGTTGACGGTAAAGCAACGGGCTGGACTGCACACTATGAAGCAGGTAAATGGGTAGAAGAGGCGAAGAAAAAAGCGGCGCCTAAAAAGAAAGCAGCTGCTAAAAAAGCCCCCGCTAAAGCAAAACCTAAGGCGAAAGCTAAAGCTAAAAAAGAAGATGAATAAGCAGGTAACTGCCTATTTATAACTTTTTATAAGTTATAAAAAAACCGGAACGCACATCTTGTGTCGATTCCGGTTTTTTTGTATCTATTCTATATGTACTTCGCAATGGCTTTGTTAGCCGTACATACAAATATAATTAAATTTTTACAGAAGATACTTTTTTATAGCCTTCTGATTCAAGCTCATCATTTACGCACTTTAATACATATGCATTTAGCTCTTGGTTGCTTACGTCGTCATCTTTAGCCCAGTTAACACACATTTCTGTGTATTCTTTTATTGTTTCGGCTGAAGCGTTTGTTGCATCGTCTGCTACTGCATAAGTTGCAGATACTGCAAATAAAGGTGCTACGATTAATGCTAGCAATGCTTTGTTCATTCGTTTATTCCTAAAAAAATGTTGTGACGACCGAATTACGCTGTTTAAGTTGGAGCGTAAAACAATAGTGCCCAATACAGAACCGTTCTGTTGGTATGCTGATTTTTAAACGAATTTGAAATAAAAGATAACGAAATATTTTTATCGTGAAGATGAGTAATTTACTTACCTGTATTCTCACACTATTGTGTAAAAATGGTTTATAAGCTAAGGTCGCTTTTTTAAACGAGAAGATGAACCAATGTCATCACCCATACCGAATAAAACCCCAGGGCAAGATCACGAACTTTACCTTGACTTAAAAGTATGATCTTATACTCCTTTTTTCAAGGAGCATTCTCATGCTTGATATTCAGCTATTT
>NZ_WTLC01000035.1:0-52245 GCF_011378875.1 Pseudoalteromonas sp. Z9A5 | reverse complement strand
GTGCATAGAGCGGGTTATTAGCTCAGTTGGTAGAGCAGTTGACTTTTAATCAATTGGTCGATGGTTCAAATCCATCATAACCCACCATTCTATGACAGTTTTAATCGGCGGATTTACGCATGCTTTTTACAAAGTAGTTTATATTAGAGCGGGTCATTAGCTCAGTTGGTAGAGCAGTTGACTTTTAATCAATTGGTCGATGGTTCAAATCCATCATGACCCACCACTCTCTAATACTTTCCTTATATTATTTTTTAAATTCCCACTCTATTTTTTATAAACAGCCTCGCTAGTTTGCTGTTATTTATGTTCATATTCTCGTATAATTCGCCGCAATTAATGCTCCGTAGATAAGTGGTCGAGAACATGAGTCTAGCTCAAACTATTATGCCTGAAGGTTATATTTTTCCTCCTAAGCCAGCACCGTTAACACAAGACGAGCAAGGCGAATATAAAGCGCGTATAAAACAATTACTAAAAGATAAAAATGCAGTACTTGTTGCACATTATTATACCGATCCTGAAATTCAAGCGCTCGCCGAGGAAACTGGCGGTTGCGTTGCTGATTCGCTAGAAATGGCACGTTTTGGCGCACGTCACGATGCAGATATGATCATCGTCGCAGGTGTAAAATTTATGGGCGAAACAGCCAAAATTTTAACACCTAATAAAACAGTGGTTATGCCAACACTTGAGGCGACGTGCTCGTTGGATATTGGTTGCCCTGTAGACGAGTTCTCAGCGTTTTGTGACGAGCACCCTGATCGTAAGGTTGTTGTGTACGCAAACACCTCTACTGCTGTTAAGGCACGTGCAGATTGGATTGTAACGTCATCGTGTGCACTTGAGATTGTTGAGTACCTGGATGAGCAAGGCGAAAAAATTATTTGGGGTCCTGATAAACACCTTGGTAGCTACATTCAAAAAAATACCGGTGCTGATATGCTAATGTGGAATGGTGCATGTATTGTACATGACGAGTTTAAAACAAAAGCCTTAAAGGATATGAAGGCGCTGCATCCAGATGCAGGCGTATTAGTTCACCCTGAGTCACCAGCAGAAATAGTTGCACTTGCCGATTCGGTTGGATCTACGAGCCAATTGATCAAAGCCGCTCAAACAATGGACAATAAAAAGTTTATTGTAGCAACCGATCGCGGCATCTTTTATAAAATGCAGCAACTATGCCCAGATAAAGAGTTTTTTGCGGCTCCTACGGCAGGTGAGGGCGCTTCATGTAAAAGTTGTGCACATTGCCCTTGGATGGCGATGAATGGCTTAAAAGCGATTGAGGAAGCCCTCATAAGCCCTAAAGGTAAAGAAGTATTCGTTGATATGGATTTACGCGAAGGCGCTCTTAAATCACTTAACCGCATGCTTGAATTTACTGCGAGTATGGCTAAGTAATTTTAGAAGTATAAATGTGAACGGCTAAATCTTGAATTTAGCCGTTTTTTTATACCTCAATATAAGTGATTGCTTGATAAGTAAGCACTTGAAGGATCATATTTAAAAATGCCTTGCACCTCGAGGGTCTATTTCATACTATAGCGCGCTGTTGCATTACACAATTGCAACACAGTGGAGGGATGGCTGAGTGGCTGAAGGCGCACGCCTGGAAAGTGTGTTTAGGTTTATCCCTAACGAGGGTTCGAATCCCTCTCCCTCCACCATTATTCAATATCAGGACGTCTCATGACGTCCTTTTTTGTGCCTGTAATAAAATAAATTCAATGACTTAGCGTATTATGATGTTCTATAGCGTCCTATCCAAGCGCAGGTCTTTAGTATACCTAGTAGTATACCAAGCAGCACGGCTGTAAATTTAACCTAATAGAATAGGTTGAACTTTGAATTACGCTAATAACTAACGGTGTATTGTAAAAAAAAAGCTGAGCCAGCTGGGGTTTATTTAAATACGAGTTTTGAATTTTCTTTTATACCTATTTTCATTCTTAGAGTTCGGTTATTAATTTAATATGCACTTTTTAATCTCAAAAACTCTTAACGTTATTCTACGCTACTTATAATATGTAGGGCTTTAATTAGTTCGTGTTTTTCTATTGGTTTAGAAATATAACCATCAAATAGCTTTTTGTAGAGCTCTTTTTGTTCAGTAAACACATTGGCTGTGAGCGCAACAATAATCTGTTTATCGTCTATTTCTTTAATTTTTTTACATGCCTCAAAGCCATCCATTTTAGGCATTTGAATATCCATTAGAATTATATCGGGCAATAGCTCTTTATAAAGCTCTATTGCTTCGAGTCCATTATTTGCTATTACAATATTTGCATGTGTTGGTTCAAGCATTGCAGAGGCTACAAGTTGATTAATTTTATTATCTTCGGCGATTAAAATTGTTTTATTTGTAAGATCAGGAAACGCTAAATTTTTTAAATTTATATCCATTGGCTTAATGTCAGCTTGCTTAAGTGGTAAATAAACAAAAAATTTACTACCTGAACCTAGTTTACTGGTTACTTTAATTTCGCCTTTCATTAAATTAATTAGTGATTTAGTGATTGGCAGCCCCAAACCTGTACCGCCATACTCTCTTGTAGTTGATGTTTCTGCTTGTTCAAAGCGTTCGAATAAACGATCAATTACATCTTGTGAAATACCGATTCCTGTGTCCGAAATAACACCGCAGATTTTATTGTCGTCTGTTAATTTAAATTCAACAGTAACACCACCATCGTGTGTAAATTTAATTGCGTTGGAGATTAGGTTTAAAAATATTTGTCTGAGTCTAACTGAATCACCTTCCCAATACTTGTGTTCAATATTAGAAATAAAACGCAGGTAAATATTCTTTTCTTTAGCGGGAATTCCTAAATCTGATTCTAAGTGATTTATTAATTCGTACAGTTCAAAAGGTTTATTTTCAAGTGATAATTTACCTGCTTCTATTTTAGAAAAATCAAGAATGTCGTTAATAATTGTTGTTAAAGAGCGGGTTGAGTAAAGTGCTTTTTTTAAAAATATTTTTGATTTGACGTTAAGTGGTTGCTCTTGTAGTAACTGTAAAGTACCTAATATACCATTCATAGGAGTACGAATTTCGTGACTCATATTTGCTAAAAATTCTGATTTTGCTTTAGAGCTTTGCTCAGCAAGTTCTTTTGCTTGTGCAAGTGCTTCTTCGTGTTTTATTTGTTGCGTTAAATCAAAGGCTATACCTAAAAAGCCAACAACTTGCGCTTTGTTATTGAGTAGAGAAGTAACACTTAAACTAATTTGAATATGCTTGCCGTTCGAATCAACGTACGTCCACTGGTTAACGTCAGGCTTTGTTGGTGTTGCTTTTATTACTAGTGCATTAAAGCCGGGCTCTATGTGTTTATTTAACTCAATGCTAAGTTGTTTTGCCTTTTCTACCACTTCATTCTCTATATGAAAAAGAGCTGGGCTAGTAATGCCAATAACTTCGTTAGCTTTATAGCCTAATAATTTTTCTGCTGCGGGGTTAAACTCAGTAATCAGACCGCTTTTATCTGTAGCAATGATGGAGTAACTTGCACTGTCTAAAATACTTCGTTGTAAAGTGCTTATATCGGCTATTTGCTGTGTTCGGAGTTTTACTTCAGTTTCTAAAGTTGAATTTGCGTGTTCAAGTATTTTTTTATGTTTTTTAGCTGTTTCTACTTTTAATTGTATTCTTTGTGCTTTTCTATAAAAGAACAACTGTAAAGCAAATATAAATAACATTGCAAGAATCGTTAAAAATCCTCCATCAACGAGCGCTTTATATTTGTTAGGTAAGTGAAGATTTTCGATAAAAGCATTTGAACCATGCAATGTTATTTTCCAGTCTCTACCCATAATATGAGTTGTACTAGATACAAAAAACTTAGAATTATTACCTTCATCGCCATAGTTAAAAAAAGTAGATTCACTATTGTTGTATAAATCACTAATACTCAAATAATTTTCGTCAACTTGAGACAGTGAATCTAAAATATTATTAATTAACAAGGGTGAGTAGGTCCAACCTATCAAATCTTTTAGGCGCTGTGTTTTATCTTCTGGAACTATAATATTTTTGTACACGGGAATTAAAATTAAAAAGCCTTGCTGCGCTTTTTCATTGGCTTGAACTAAAGTTATGGGAGCTGAAAGCTGGGCACTATTATTCATTGCTGAATATAATGCTGCCTTTCTGCGCATGCTTTCAGATCCAATATCAAGACCTATTGCTTGTAAGTTGTTTTTTTCAGGGAAAATATACTGAATTAAAAAGCGTTCATCGTCATAACTTGAAAGCTCTTTTAGATTAAACGTTTTATCAGGACGTTCATTTTTAGCATTTTCTAAAAATTGTGTTAACTGATTTGAAGGGACTTTTTTAATATAGCCAATGCCATTAGCGCCTGGAAATTCTAACGCATAATTTCGACTGTGAGAGTAATCCGAAATAGCTTGATAGTCTAAATTATCAATACCAATACCATGTATAAACCCTTTTAAACCAAAAAGTCCATATTTATAAAGATCAACTCGGTTACTTATGCCCGTGGTTAAAGTTGTTAATCTATTGTCTAAAGCAGTTGCAATTTTAGAGTCGAGTTCTTGCTGATATTTAATATGCTGAGAATAAGTGAAAATAATACCAATAATAAGAAGAGTAAACTGGAGGGTTACTTGTAGCAAAAATCCTTTATTAGCCCAACGTATCGCAACCATTAATTCATCCTTTTTTATGTTTTTATAGTGGACCATGAATATATTGTAACCAAATTAAATATAGCACTTATTTACAAGGTTACAACTTGGTTTTCTTAATAAAATATATATTTCACAGTGGTTTAAGGTATATATAAGTGAATAGTAATATCTAATTTTGACTATTTCTCCTCTAATAACTCTCTATTTAAATAAGCAAAGTTACTACAATATTTTATTTAGTCTGCTTATTTTTACTGATAATAAATGCAGAAATATATTTTTATCAGTAAAAAGGATTGTTTTATGCGATTTTTTAGCGTGCTTTTTTAATTTTAGATTATCAGTTCAAAAATTGCTTTTATCTAATATTAAATATGAGGCTCTCTTAAGTTTAATTATGTTCTATATTTTAAATTAAGATATTTAATAAAAGCTAAATGATTACCTATATATTTTTAATTAGTAAATCACTTAAATAAAACGTTAGTGGGGTTAACTATGGCTCATCGGGTTTCGAAATTAGTAATGGTTATTGGCGCAATTTTGGTGTGTGCTTCTATTCCATCTAAGGCTGATTTTAAAGGGCTTACAGCGCAAGATGAATTTAATATAAAACTAAGAACTATTTATTTTGACCGCGATTACGATGCAGATTCAAGTGACGATTCTACTTTGGCGCAGGGGATTGAACTAAATTATGCATCGGGATATTTTGATAATTTAATGAGCGTAGGAGTCTCCTCGTATACGGTGTTAAATATTAACTCTACAGGTACGGCAGCTGGGAATATTTTACCCGCAGGTAATAAAAGTGGTGAGGTGGATGGCGGTTTTTCAAAGTTCGGACAGTATTTTTTAGACTTTAAGTTGGGTAATAGTGGGCATGTTAAAATTGGGGGTCAAAAAACTAACAGCATATTGTTAAAAAGTTCAGGGAGTAGGGCAATTCCCAATACATTTAGAGGTGTATTTGCAGATTACACCGTTGGTGATACAAAAATATATGGCTTTATTTATGATAAGTGGAGCCGTAGACACGATAAAAAGTGGGAGGATTTTTCAACCGACCAGTCAAGTACAGGTGCTATTAGCGTTATTTGGGGATTAGGAACAGCTTATAGTAAAGATGATTTAACCCTTGAAGCTGAGTATTTTAGTTCGCAAGATTATTTAGCAAAAGCGGCTTTTAGGGGGAGTTACGATATTAAGTTAGAGCAGAGTGATTTAACGCTTTCGAGTGGCTTATTTATCTCAAAAGATGATGGTGACTTATTTGTAACGGGCGCAGAGGGTGGTGATTTAGACGATGAAGATAAAGTTGGGGCTCTGGCAGGTTTAACTAATAGTGAAAATGATGGTCTAGCATATTATTTAGATGCAAATTGGAAAAAAGATATTTGGACTGTAGGTGCTGCTTTTACAAAAGTAAGTGATGCTTGGATAGAAGACAACTTTAGTGGTGATCATGGTACGAATCCTTTCCCAACAAGGTCTTTAATTGGTGCCGATTTTACTAATCAAAACGAAAAAACGTGGCAAGCACGCTTTGGTATTAACTTAAAAGCATTTGTTCCAGGATTAAAAACAAAGTTTTATTATACTAACGGTACAGGTGCAGAAAATTCAGCTTTAGGTAAGTTAGGGGGTGAAGCCAATGAAAAATATTGGGCTATTGATACTCGTTACAACGTTGAGTCTATAAAGGGGTTGAGCTTTCGTTGGTTGTTTTTAGATTACAATACAGAAAAAATAGGTAATGTAGATGGCGTTAAAGGCGATAGAGCCGACCATCGTTTATATGCCGATTACACTATTAAGTTTTAAAGTGATGTGGTGTTAATACATTGAGCGTTATGAAAATTAAAAATATTGCCTATAAAAAACGCGACTTACTTTTTATAGTAATCGCGTTTAAAATTTAGTGATTAACCTTTAAAAATACCATTGTATTGGCTTATTAGCATTTATAAGTCGAAATTAGCATATTTATATAATCGCTAAAATTATAGACTTTGTTTAGCTTAAAACCCCGATACATCAAGGTCAATTCAATCTCTAAAGATAGATACTTTTAGTTAATGCTAACAAAATTTAATATTTTTGCTTTGGCGCTTTTAATTGTTTTTCAAACTCATCTGAAAACAATATCGTGCCATCATCTTCCTCTGTTGGGAATGCAGCAATAAGTAAGTCATCTTCTTCAAGACCCGGTGTCCAGCGACTAAACCAATCTGCAAGTGGAATTGCTTTAGCTGTGCAACCAACCCATTCGCCAGTAGCCCATGCTTCTGCAAATTCGCGAGTTGGCCATACTGGTACGCAGTCGTCATCTTCGTTGGCAAGCATAACGCAGCCATCATCATCGTTTAAAATCCATACTTGTTTAAATTGCTGTACGGTTTCGAACATATAGGCGAGACGTTTTTTTGCTCCAAGTCCTAAAATTACTGCTTGTTCTTCGCTTGTATTTGGCGTTGTCATAATTAGCTCACTCTTAATTACTATCGATATTAATATATCTAAATTATATGCACACAAGTATATCGAGTTATATGACAGAGTGTTGAAAAGTTGCTATTTAATTTCATCAATGTAGATCTAATTTGTATCTTGGTCAGTATAATTTTCTCACTAATTTGAGCGATCATTCAAAAATAAACTTGAATGTTTGCAAAAAGACCACATTGTACTAAGCATACTCTTAATGAAGGATTGAAAAATGACAACAGATCTACTTGCACCGTTTAAACTAAATAACACGATTGAGCTTAAAAACCGCGTACTTATGGCGCCATTAACGCGTTGTATGGCTGACGATAACTTAGTGCCAACACAAGATATGGTTGAATATTATGCTCGCCGTGCCGAAACCGGTTTAATTATTAGCGAAGCAACTATTATTCGTCCAGATGGACAAGGTTACCCAAATACTCCGGGTTTATTTACCAGCGAGCAAATTCAAGGTTGGAAAAAAGTAACTGACGCTGTGCACGCTAATGGCGGCAAAATGTTTGCACAGCTATGGCATGTTGGCCGTGTTGCACACCCTCACTTTTTTGATGGCGATGTACTTGCTCCATCGGCAATTGGCGTTGAAGGCTCAGTCCCTCGTATGCGTGAGCTTACCTACATCACACCAAAAGCAGCCACTACTGATGACATTAAAAGTCTAGTTGCTGATTTTGCAAAAGCCGCTGAAAACGCTATTGAAGCTGGTTTTGATGGGGTAGAGATTCACGGTGCTAACGGTTATTTAGTTGACCAATTTTTACATTACGCTGCAAATACACGCAGCGACGAATACGGTCAAACGCCTGAGAATATGTCGCGTTTTGCACTAGAAGTAACCGATGCAGTTATTGCAGCTGTAGGTAGTGATCGTACTGCACTTAGATTAACACCGGGTGCTTATTTTAATATGAGCGAAGATAGCCGCGATAAAGCGGTATTTGATTACTTATTAACAGAACTTGAAAGCAGAAAATTAGCGTACTTACACGGTGGTATTTTTGATGACAGCATGCGCTTTGACTCGCTTGAAGGCAAAAGCATCTCTGAATTTTTACGAGCAGGCTACAAAGGTACATTAGTAGGTGTGGGCAGTTATAGTTTTGAGTCAGCAAAAGAGGCTATTAACAATGCCAAGTTTGACTTAATAGCGATTGGTCGCCCACTTATTGCAAATCCAGATTATATTAGCAAAGTTGCAAACGGTGAAGAGTTAGTACCGTACAGCGATGACATGCTTGCACAATTGAAATAAATTACTATTTGTAATAAGTTCTAAAAAATAATTAAGACACCCAAAGGGAAACTATTGGGTGTCTTTTTTTTTACATATTCCCGCCATAAATCTCCCATATTTGTTTAACCTTTATGTAAATAAAGTTCATCTTCGTTGTCATAATCAAAACTCATACTGTCCCCGTTTTCATATTTCATAATTAAAACTAAACGGGACAACAATGTACGCTTTAAAAAACAAATCGCTTTTGAGCATGGCTATTGCCATGGCTGTATCAACATCTGTTCATGCTAACGACAGCACCATAGAAGAAGTAACCGTGGTTGCTAAACCAACGAGTTACGCTAACAATGTTATTGAGCCTGCAATGCTTGAGCAACAAAGTTCGGTATCGAGCATATTATCAGTTATTGATAATTTACCAGGGATTAGCATAAACGAAGGTGATGCATTTGGTGGCGACGATTGGTCTACTACAATTACCATGCGTGGTTTCAGTATTGATGGGAACCAACAGCAATTAGGAATGACCGTTGATGGCATTCCCAATGGAGGCTCTAATTATGGCGGTGGTGCAAAAGCTAACCGCTACCTAGATAGCGAAAACTTAGCAACGGTAGAAGTTGGCCAAGGTACGTCTGATATTAAATCGGCTTCACTTGAAGCGCTAGGCGGTACATTCAACTTTGTAAGTAAAGATCCAAGCCTTGAAAGGGGCACTACTTTTGCTTATACCTCAGGGAGTCACGATGCCACGCGTTATTACTTTAAACACGAAACAGGCACTGTTTTTGATAGTACCCAAGCGTACGTAAGTTACTCGCAAACCGACACAAGTCGTTGGATTGGCTCAGGCAGTAATGGGGGGAAAGACAACCAACATGCTGAGGTTAAGTTTGTATCTAATTTTAACGACTTAACACTTACCGGGCGTTTATCTTACGACGATGTAAGCGAGACAAACTATAACAGTGTAAGCCTTGAGCAGTTTGAACAAACGACCGATTGGGATCAGCTAACATGGAATTGGACGGGAGTTCCGCACTTTGACCAAATGTTTGCAGAAGGTTGGGGGACGCTCCGTGAAAATACTTTAGGCTATTTAAAGTTTGAATACGCGATTTCGCCAACCTCATTATTAACCGTTAGCCCTTATTACCATAAAAATTCAGGTCGCGGCGATTGGATCCCACCTTACTTAACAACACCTATTGATGAAAATGGCGACCCAACAACACAGGGCGGCACCAATGCAGGTTCTTATGGTTTTGCTGATAGTGAAGGTGATCCGCTTGCTCCAAACGAAGGGTGCACCGCAAGTTTAAGCTGGCCATGGGAGTCGGGTCCTGGTTTAAATCCTGCGTGTTACGATGCAACAGCAACGCCTGTCATGTCATACCGCCATACACATTACAACAAAGATCGTCTAGGTGTAACGGCAAACTACCAAGCTACATTTGGTTATCACGATATAGAAGCGGGCTTTTGGTATGAGCAAAGTGAGCGTGACGAATCTCGTGATTGGCACAAAGTAATTGACGCACGTATTTATCATCACTTTGATAGCACGCCTTACTGGACACAATACAAAAACACCTTTGATACCGATACATTCAAATGGTACCTACAAGACTCAATTAATTTTGGCGATTTAACATTAAATATTGGTGCAAAACAGTATTTAGTTGAGTTACAAAAGTACGACCACTTTGCTAACGAAAGTTCAGATAAAGTAGACAGTGACTCAGATGTGTTATTTAGTGGCGGTGTGTTGTATCAGCTAAATAACAGCACAGAATTATTTGCCAGTTACAGCGAGAATTTTTCCGCAATAAAAGACGGTGTGCTTGAACGAGACAGCTCAACGCTTACAAACATAAAGCCAGAAACTGCCGACAACATAGACTTTGGCATACGTTATCAAGCCGACAGGTTAACCCTTACAGCGACGGCTTACAGTGTTAAGTTTGATAACCGCATTACCTTTATTGCTCCAGGCAGTGGCACAGACGGCATTGATTACACGATTGGTACAAATGGCTCGTACGTAAATGTAGGAGGCATTGACTCAAATGGGCTCGAGCTTGCAGCAAGCTATATGTTAACACCAAGCTGGAGCGTGTACTCGTCGTATACTAATAGCAGTTCTGAGTATTCATCCGATGATCCAAATGCATACGATTCACAGGGCGTAATATTAAGAGATGAAAGTGGTAATGAGGTAGCACCAAGCTTTAGAAAAGGCGACAGCATAATAGATTCATCAGAGGATTTATTTGTGGTATCTACCGATTACTTTAGCGATGGCTTTCGTGTTGGTTTATCGGCTAAATACACCGGCGAGCGCTTAGGTGCATGGCAAGACGAAGAAACTCGCACGCGTAATAAAGTAGACGGCTACACCGTACTTGATTTTAATGCAGGTTACTCAACTGACGTAGATGCAGGCCCGTTTAAAGCCATTGATATATCGTTTGTTGTTTATAACGTTACAGACAAAAGCTATTTAGCAGGTGGCACAGGTAATGGCTCTACTTATTACATTGGTGCGCCTCGCACCGCAGCAGTTACATTTACCGCTGACTTTTAAGTTTAGAATTAGGCTTAGCAATTGAATTAAAATAAAGCCCATCACTGATGGGCTTTATTTTATTTAATGACTAACGTATTGATTTATTAGAACCAATTTCAGTGAATAACTACCCCTAATATTGAAAATATCTTACACTGGTTTTATCTCAAGCAAAGTCAGTGTTATATGCTAAATATTATTCAATCAAACCGTATGGAAGCTCTGCAAGCGCAGTTCCACCAGCTGTTAAAAGTAAACCCATTGCAAAGCCCGTTCGATAAAGAAGTAGTGCTAGTGCAATCGCCGGGTATGTCGCAGTGGTTAAAAATAGGTTTGAGCGAAAACTTAGGGGTTGCGGCGCAGGTCGATTTTCCGCTGCCGTCGAGCTTTATTTGGCAGTTGTATCAGCAATTACTGCCAAATGTCCCTAAAGAGTCGGCATTTAATAAGCCCAACCTTGCTTGGAAATTGTTTGCAATTTTACCAACCTGCATTGATGAACCGCTTTATTTACCGCTAAAAACCTATTTAGAGGGCGATATTGACGGGCAAAAAACCTTTGCGCTATGCGAAAAAATAGCCGATGTGTACGACCAATATTTAATGTACCGACCGCACTGGATAGCCACATGGGATAGTGGCAAAGATGAGCTTGATGATGTAGATGTAGCCATTGCCCCATGGCAACCTGACTTATGGCGACGCATTGTAAAACTAAGCCAAGAACTTGGGCAGAGCCAATTTCATCGCGCTAATATGCAAGGGCAGCTACTTGCTGCACTTGAGACTATGGACAATAGCTTACTGCCACAACGCATTAGCTTATTTGGTATATCGGCGATTGCCAGCTCCCAGCTTGAGGTGTTTGAAGCACTGAGTAAAAAAACAGAGGTTATATTATTCTTTTTTAACCCGAGTGAGCATTACTGGGGCGATATTATAGATGAAAAAACAGCAGCTAAAATAAGCGCTAAATACGCCAAAATGCCGCTGGTGGAAGCGCAACAAAAAAAACAAACCAATCCAGACGAAGAATACTACTTTATTGGTAATCCATTGTTATCGTCGTGGGGTAAATTAGGTCGCGACTACTTTGAACAACTTGTACAGCTAGATGCCCGTTGGATTGATGGCTTTATTGATGTGTTTGACGACACGTTACTAGGGCAAGTACAAAGCGAGATTTATCAGCTTGCGTTTAAAGGTGAATCGCTGACCGATAACAAAGAGTGGTTTATAAACGACGAAGGTAAATTACCAATCAGCGCAACCGACACCAGCATTACGCTCAGCGATTGCCATACACCGCTCAGAGAAGTTGAGCGCTTGCACGACTACTTACTTAACTTATTTAATCAAAACCCAGCGCTTACCCCCAAAGACATAATTGTCATGATGCCCGATGTAGGCACTTACAGCCCTTACATTGAAGCCGTATTTGGTGGAGCACAAGGCAGCCGCTTTATTCCTTACGCATTGGCCGATTTAGCCATAGAGCAAGAAAAGCCTGTCCTTAGCTCATTTGCGAGTTTAGCTAACTTACCGTTTTCGCGCTTTGGTGTGTCGGATATTCTCGATTTATTACAAGTTACGCAAATAGCCGAAAAATTTGGGCTTGAAGCGCACGAATACGAGCAAATTCAATACTGGCTTGAACGTGTTGGGGTTAAATGGGGTATAAACGCAGCGCATAAAAGCAGCTTTGATTTACCCGCTATCGATTTAAATACCTGGCAACATGGGCTTAACCGTTTACTGCTTGGTATTGCTATGCGCGACGAACAATGCCCGTTTAACGGTATTTACAGCGCTGACGAAGTAGAAGGCATGGCGCTCGATACACTCAATAAGCTCGTGCACTTTATTGATGTACTGCAAAGCTTTAAAGAGCAGCTAACGCCCGACGATACGCTCACTAATAAAGCGCATATTTTAAGCGAGCTACTAAACGCTATATACGAAAGTGAAAGCGATGACAGCTGGGATTTATTAGTACTTCAAAACGTGCTCGAAGAATTACAAAAACACCACGACAACGGCGATTACAGTAAAGCGGTTTCGCAGCGTATTGTTAGTTACTTAATTAAACAAGGCATTCAAGAAAAAGGCGTAGGGCAGCGGTTTTTGGTCGGGCAAGTAAACTTTTGTACGCTTATGCCCATGCGCGCCGTGCCATTTAAAGTGGTATGTATGCTGGGCTTAAACGATGCCGATTACCCACGTAACGTACAACCCATTGGTTTTGACTTGGTGCCCTATTCTAAAAAGCAAAAAGGTGACCGATCACGTAAATTAGATGACCGCTACTTATTTTTAGAAGCGCTATTAAGTGCCCGCGACAACTTATACATGAGTTACATTGGTCGCTCGTGTTTTGATAACCAACCGCGCATGCCATCAACCCTTGTAAGTGAGTTGTTAGAATACATAGGGCGTAGTTTTGTATTAAGCAATAAAAGCGAAAAAACACTGCCAGCATGTCTAATTAATCAGCAGCATTTACAGCCCTTTAATAGCCATTATTATTTAGCCGATGAGCAAGCTAATACTGTGCTGAGTAACCACAGTTACAACCCAATTTGGCTGCCAAGTGAGTCAATTAAACCACAACCGGTTATTGCGCTTGATGTGATTGTGCCAGAGCAGTTAGATCTAGATGTGTTTATTAGAAGTGTGTGCAGCGCACAAGAGAGCTTTTATCAACAAACACTAGGTTTACGCCTGCCACAATTTAACGAAGTAGCAAAAGACGAAGAGCCATTTAGCCTAGATGCGCTGCGCCGTTATTTTTATCTTGATGAAATACTTAAAGCCAATATAAACGAGCAACCACTAAGTACCGAACAAATACTGCAGCGGGGAGAGTTACCTCAAGCTAATGTAGGCAGCCTCATATTTGAAAGTATGGAGCACCGAGTTGATGCGCTTGCAGGGCAAGTAAAAGAGCACATTAAAGGCGGAAAAAGTGAGCCAATAGAAGTTTTGCTTACCATCGAAAGCACTAAAATAGAGGGCTGGCTCAATCATGTGTATTTGCAAAAACAAGTGTTTTATCGCAGCGCGAGTATTAAAGCGAAAGATTTAATTAAAGGCTTTATTTATCACCTCGCAGCGCAAAGTATGGATCAACAAGTAGAAACATTGTTACTTGGGCTTGATAAGCAAATTACCTTTGCGCCAATTAATAAAGCTGATGCCGATGCACTATTAGCTGATTGGTTTGAGTTATACAAAGCGCTGCGCGCAGAGCCAGTGCCATTTTTTCCGGTAAGTGGTTATGAATACGTTAAAAGCGGCGGCGATATAACAAAAGCAATGAGCAAATTTAGCCCGCAATACATAGGGCGAGGCGAGGGCGAAAATCCGTATATTCGCTTAACGGTGCAATCGCTAAACGACTGCCAAGAAGAATTTATAAAATGGAGTGATAAATTGCTCACGCCTTTATTTGAACACGCAAAGGAGAGTGACCATGCAAGCGCTTAATCCTCTTACTATGCCGCTCATTGGTCAAAGTTTAATAGAAGCCAGTGCGGGTACTGGTAAAACTTATACAATTACGGGGCTGTATTTACGTTACTTACTAGGTATGCAAATAGAAGGTGAGTTAAATACGCCGCTCAGTGTTGAGCAAATTTTGGTAGTAACCTTTACCGACGCCGCCACCCAAGAAATTAAAGACCGCGTACGCAGCCGAATTATTGCTGCGCGCGACGCATTGCTTGGGCAAGACCCAAATGACGAACTCATTGAAGGCGTAATTGCCAAAATTGACGATAAACACCGCGCCTTTGATTTACTCGATGCAGCTGCTAAATCAATGGACGAAGCCGCTATTTTTACCATCCATGGCTTTTGTCAGCGGATGCTAAAACAACATGCGTTTGAGTCGGGTGTGGCGTTTAATCTCGAATTTATTTTAGATGAGCGCGACATACTGCTCGAAACCATTAAAGATTTTTGGCGTGCATTTGTATACCCACTTAACAAAGAACGCACCGATACTATTTTAGATGTATTTGCCGCACCAGAGGCTTTATTCGCTCAAGTGGCGAGCATTTTAAACAAAGCTAATGCGCACATTACACCACAAATAAACTTAGATGATGTATGGAAAG
The DNA here is from genome assembly GCF_011378875.1 of Pseudoalteromonas sp. Z9A5. Classification (NCBI taxonomy): domain Bacteria; kingdom Pseudomonadati; phylum Pseudomonadota; class Gammaproteobacteria; order Alteromonadales; family Pseudoalteromonadaceae; genus Pseudoalteromonas; species Pseudoalteromonas sp. Z9A5. The sequence goes on along the minus strand of NZ_WTLC01000035.1, from coordinate 37,142 downwards.
CACGCGATGAATACATAACCCGTGTACCTGCATTTAAAAAAGCAGTATTAGAGCAAGAGTTTATAGGTGCTATTAAAGGCTCGGGTTTAAGCGGGTCTAAAACGCCAGCACGAAAAGGCAGCCTTAGTGCGCTTGAGGCATTTTGTTTAGGCGGCGATTTGTTTTTTGAATTTGGCACTAACAAGTATTCGTTTGAAGTGTGGAGTACAGAAAACCTAAGCGATGCAGGCAATTATAAAAAGAATCAGCCATTATTTGTGCACCCATTACTGAGTCAATTTGACGAACTTGCCGCCCTTAACAACACCATAAACCAAGGGCTCAAAATAGCGGTTGTACAACATGCAGCACGCTGGGTAAAAGCCGCAATAGTTAAGCGTAAACAAGAGCAAAGCGTGATCACCCCAGATGACTTATTGACCAATTTACACAGTGCGCTTAATAACGAGCAAGGCGACGTACTGGCGCAAAAAATTGCGCAGTTGTTTCCGGTTGCCATGATTGATGAATTCCAAGATACCGATCCGATTCAGTACGGTATTTTTAGTAAAATTTATGGGCAACAAAATACCACGCTTGCCATGATAGGCGACCCTAAACAGGCTATTTATGGCTTTAGGGGCGCGGATATTTTTACGTATATTGGCGCAAAAGAAGCTGTACGGACTGATCAGCAATTTACGCTGGGTACTAACTTTCGCTCAAGCACCGACATAGTAAATAGCGTTAATAGTTTATTTGGCAAACACGCTAACAGCTTTATTTATAACGACGCCATACCGTTTAACGCAGTGGCTGCTAAAGGCAAAAAAGCGGATGACTCTTTTTTAATTGATGGCAAACCCGCTACCGCATTCGAATTTAATGTATTTGTAGATGAAGCCGCCGATGAAAAGAACAAACCAACTAACAAAGGTGTAGGGCAAGCGCATTTAGCCACTCACTTTGCGAATAAAATAGTGACCCTGCTTGAAAAAGCAAAACAGGGGGACGCGTGCATTGGCAATACCCCTGTAAGCGCTGCCGATATTTGTATATTAGTGCGCGATCGTGTTGAAGCGCAAATAATGAAAAAAGCGCTTAGCGAAGCCAAAATAGCCAGCGTGTATTTATCGCGAGAAAGCGTTTTTAGCCAAGAGCTTAGCCATCACTTACTTAACTTTTTAACGGCGCTGCATGGTCAATATGACGAGTCACTGCTGCGTGGTGTTTTAGCTGGTCCACTATTTTGTTTAAGTTATAACGAAATACACGCACTCGCCGATGATGAAAATAAATGGCAAGACTACTTAAACTTTTTTGCACAGCTTAGCCACATTTGGAACAAGCAAGGCGCTATGGCCATGCTTGAGCGCTTAATGAGCCATAACCAGCTTAGCGCTAAATGGCAAGGGTTAGGGTATAACGTTGAGCGTTGGCTGACAGATTTTAGGCATTTGGGCGAAATACTTCAGCAAAAACAAATAGAGCTTGAAGGCACGCTGCGTTTACTGCGCTGGTTTGCACAAAAGGTAAGCCAACAAGACGGTGAAACAGTACAGGTACGCCTAGAAAGTGACGCCAACTTAGTTAAAATTGTCACTATGCATGCTTCAAAGGGGCTTGAATACCCTCTGGTATTTATGCCGTTTGCCAGTGGCTATCGCGAAACAAAAGAAGCGCTTTATCACAATAACGGCAAGCTAGTTTACGATTTAAGTAAAGACGAAGATGCACTGCAAAAAGCAGAGCAAGAGCGCTTAGCTGAAGATTTACGCCTGCTGTATGTAGCACTTACTCGCGCTGTGCATTTTTGTGCGCTGGGTGTTTATAACATTGGGCAAGGGCAAAGTAGCCGCTTAGCTATGCAAAGTAGTGCACTAGGACACGTGTTATTTGCAGGGCTTGAACTTGCCAGTAGCCAAACATGGCGCACGCATTTAAGTGAGTTTTGCGACGCTAATAGCGCGATGAGCTATCAGCAATTTACCTCACAAACGTTATTAGAGCAGGGCAAGCTTTGTTTTAGTAATAGCAAAATTGCGCAGCAAACATTAAGTGTTAATAAAGTAACGGCAAATATTGAGCGTAACTGGCGAGCAACCAGCTTTAGTGCGTTAAGCTTTAAAAAGCATAGCGACCAATTAGCCCCAGGGCGAAGTGATGAAGATCACGAAAAAGACGAGTTTGCAGTGCAAGAGGACGAACTACCATCACCTTATAGTTTTCCTAAAGGGCCAAAGCCGGGTAGCTGTTTGCACGAAATATTTGAACAAATAGATTTTATTAGCCCAATAGTTCACCCAACTAATACCGAGCAAAACTTATCTGAGGTAGTTAAGCGCAGCCTTGAAAAATACCACATAGGTGAGCAATGGCGAGAAGTGGCTGAAAAATGGGTGCTTGATGTTCTTGCGTGCCCCCTAGATAAAAGCTCTCTAGAAAACAGCCTTCTTTCATTGGGTGTGCTTACACCCAATGATTGCCTAGTCGAAATGGAGTTTAATTTACCACTTGAGAGCTTAAGTGCACCAAAGCTAAACGAAATGCTGGTTAAACATTTTGGCTTTACGCAAAGTAAGCTTGAATTTTCACAGGTAAAAGGTTTGTTAAAGGGCTTTGTTGATTTAATATTTTGCTACCAAGGCAAGTATTATATTTTAGATTATAAGTCTAATTATTTAGGCAGTACGCCAGCTGATTACGAAGGCGATATGCTTGAGCAAGCGATGAGCAGCCATCAGTATCATTTACAGTATTTAATTTACACGGTAGCGCTGCATCGTTTATTAAAACAACGTATAGCTGATTACTCGATAGAAACCCATTTAGGCGGCGTGTATTACACGTTTTTACGTGGAATGCCGGCGGGGCAAGGCGTGTACGTTAAAAAGCTAACTGAAGAACAAGTGATTATTTTAGATGGCTTATTTAGCCAAGGAGCCATGCTATGAGCGATTTAAATGAGCAACCTGGCTTGTTTGACGATATAGACGAGACACTTAATAATGAAGCCGCAGAGCCTCTTACTTCAAAAAATGTAGCACAAGATGCCCCATTAGAGGACATTGTGTTAAATAATACGATTATCGAAGTCCCGCTACTTGAGTATTTATTAGCGCAAAACCGACTACGTGTAGTTGATGTTAAACTCGCAGAATTACTGTGTGCTAATGACATTGATCAAACTCACAATGAACTGTTTTATATTATTTTATTGCTGTGCTTATCGCAGCAAAGCCAACATAGCTGCCTAACCTTAAATGAAGTTGATTGGAATAATCCTTTTAACTTGCGCAACAGTGACTTTAATAAACTCGATGGAAATGTACCCAGTGCGCTAAGCCCGTTTAGTGATAATTTTAATGTACACACAGCGCTTAGTCATTTACAAAACCATGAAAGCGTAGGCGAGAGTAAACCACTACAATTATTTAACGAGCGACTTTATTTTGCGCGCCTTGCCGGTTATGAGCAAACACTCGCGGATAGATTATTAAGCATGAGCGAGCGAAAGCTCAATATTAATAATGAAGTATTGGCTGAACTTTTAAATACCTATTTTCCTGCTGATTCAACAATTGAGACTGATTGGCAGAAAGTGGCGTGTGCGATTGCCGCCACCAAAGGCTTTAGTGTGATCACGGGTGGCCCAGGTACAGGTAAAACTACCACAGTGACTAAGTTGCTGGCTATTTTGCAGTCACTTTATGAAACAGCACCTCTTAGTATTAAGCTGGTGGCACCCACTGGTAAAGCAGCTGCACGTTTAAGTGAATCTATTTTAGGTGCCAAAAATAAGCTCACAACGATCCCTGATGATATAAAAACGCTGATCCCGCAAAGCGCTCAAACTATTCATCGCTTATTGGGTGTAAAACCGTTTACTAATAAATTTAGGCATAACAAAAGCAATCCGCTGCATTTAGATGTACTAATTATTGATGAAGCCAGTATGGTCGATTTATCGCTGATGGCTAAATTAATAGAAGCACTGCCCGCGCACGCGCGATTAATACTCCTAGGTGATAAAGATCAACTTGCCTCGGTAGATACCGGCAGTGTAATGAGCGATTTATGCCAAGGTTTAACACTTGGGCAAACGCCAAGCTACTCGCAAGCACGTTGTGATGAGCTAAATAGTTTATGTTTTAATAATAAACCTAAACTCGTATCGCAAAGCGTGAGTGAATTTAAACTTGCAGATTGCATTGCCTTTTTACAGCACAGTTATCGATTTGACGCACAAAGCGGTATTGGTCAACTCGCACTTGCGGTAAACACCAATAACACCGGTATTTTAAATTACGTAGAGCAAGAAAGTACTGAAGGGCGTTTTAACGATGTAATTTTAGATTACGACTTTGTAGCAAAACCGATTGAAAAGCTCGTTAAAAGTGCAGCAAGTCATTATGCAAAATACCTTAACTTAATTGCCCAAGGTGCAAGTGTTGCACAGGTACATGCCGCTTTTGCTAGTTATCAGCTTTTAGCTGCAGTGCGAGAGGGCGATTACGGCGTGCATAGCTTAAATCAGCGAATAGAGCGCGTGTTGCAACAGCAAGGTTTAATTACCGTAAGTCCTAATACTCACCACTACACGGGTATGCCTATTATGGTGAGCCAAAACGATTATCAACTTAAGTTATTTAACGGTGATATTGGTATTTTAATGCCCGATGAAAATAATCAGCTCAAAGCCATATTTATTGACGAGCAAGGTAATCAACGAGCATTTTCGCCAGCACGACTCCCTGCGCACGATAAAGTATATGTAATGACGATTCATAAATCACAAGGCTCAGAGTTTAGCTACACAGCCATGGTACTGCCACCGCTAAAACAAGCGCGCATGGGTATTAACAGGCAATTAGTGTATACGGGAATAACCCGTGCTAAAAACACCTTTGAGCTGGTGGCTGACAAAAAAGTATTGCAATTAGCAATGAATAAAAGCGTATCGAGAGCATCTGGTTTATATGAAAGGTTGAAGTTTGAGAATTAAGGTTCTGCTGGGACATAGAAGTTATTTTATTGATGTATCCACATATTTGTAGATACCAGTGTTTATGTATTGGCTATTTTAAAACTTTCTGAATCTAGTAATTAAAGCCCTTATTATTTATCGCGTTATAAATAATATCTTCTATAATAAAATTAATTTCATATCGAATGTATTAGTAGGGATATTAATGTTTTTTTCTAAAAATAAACAAAACGAAATAGCTTCTCTAAAAGCTGAACTTTACCCATTACAACAAGTGTGGGAAGGGCTTTACCGAGAGATGTTAGTACTAAACATTCTTTATGATGGCCGAATTTCGCACGCCAATGATAAGTTTTTAGAAAACCTAGGCTACAGTGAAGACGATCTAACTAATAATTCTTTTGACGATTTTATTACAGATTCGTCTCGTCAATCTTTAGAATTTAAAAACCTACAGCAAGCTATTAAAAAAGAAGGACATTGGGGTGGTGCACTACAAGTTACACGAAGTGACGGTAAGGCAGAATGGTTACGTTTAATAGTACATCCTGTAAAAGGGGAGCAAGATCAGCTGCTCTATTTTTCTGTATTTGGTCGCGTGCTTACAAAAACAATTACAGCTTCTCGCGAGCAAAGCGATACTATTAAAGCTATATATCGTTCTATGGCGGTAATTGAGTTTGATTTAGAAGGACATGTTTTAAAAGCAAATGATCAATTTTTGGCTGCAATGGGTTACAAAGAAAATGAAATACTAGGTAAACATCACCGTACGTTTTGTGAATCGTCAGAATCTAACTCAAAAGAGTATCTACAATTTTGGGCTAAATTGAGAGAAGGTAAGTTTATTGCAGAGCGCTTTAAACGTGTTGATAAGCATGGCAATATTGTATGGTTAGAAGCGTCTTATAATCCAATCTCAAATGACGCGAATGAGCTTTATAAAGTAATGAAGTTTGCAACCGTTATAACCGATCAAGTAAATCAAGAGATTGCTATATCACAAGCAGCCGAAATTGCTTATAGCACCTCAACACAGACAGATAAAAAAGCAGAGCAAGGCGCTCGCGTTATACAAGATACAGTCGCTGTAATGACCGAGCTGGCTGTAAATATGGAGCAAGCTGCAAATGAAATATCAGCGCTTGATCAGCAGTCGCAGCAAATATCGAGTATTGTACAAAGCATTAGTAGCATTGCCGAACAAACAAACTTATTAGCATTAAATGCCGCAATTGAAGCCGCTAGAGCCGGCGAGCAGGGTCGAGGTTTTGCTGTGGTTGCAGATGAAGTGCGATTGCTTGCATCGCGTACCTCAAAAGCGACCGAAGAGATTGTAGAAGTTGTACAGCGTAACCAATCACAAACCCAAAATACGGTGGCTGTAATAGAAAAAGGTAAAGAAAAAGCAGAGCAAGGCTTGGCGTTATCTAAAGAATCTGGTGAAGTGATGCAAGAGATCCAACAAGGCGCACAAGAAGTTGTAAATGCGATTGGACAATTTACCAGTGAACTAAAAGCTAACGGTTAATTTATTCAAGTTGTATGAATGCAGACTTGTAGAATACAAAGGCATAGTGAATGGCTGCAGGAATTGGTTTTCGACCTTAAAGATGTTACCTAGTAAGTAACAAATTTATATGAAATTTCGTGTTTTAATTTTAATAATAACCGTAGATTTAGTGAAAGGTTAGTTAAATAAAGAATACACTTCACTATGAGTAATTTATTGAAAGTTAACATTCTTTAGGGTATATTTTTTATTCAGTTAACTTATATGGAAATTCTTTCAGTGATGCTAAAAAAAATATTAATCAGTACTCTGCCTTTACTCGCCTTAGCTGGTTGCGGTTCAACACCACCGATTCAAGCACAAGATAAAACAGTTTCATACCAAGGTAAAGTATATGTGTTTGGAGGTCAGTATGATGAAAAGCGAAAAGAAGTGCAGCTTACAGTAAATGGAGATCCATTATTGAAAGGGCGCTTTCCTCCATATACACCAAAATTAAACTTAGCGAGTGATTACCAAGGCGTTAATATTTCAAGCTACTGTTACTTTGGTTCTGTGCTGGGTAGTAAAGCTGGTATTTTTGGTGCCGTAGCAGGTGCAATTCAATCATCAAACTCAAAATCTGGCGACAAATGTGATGTTAAAATTGGTGGTGAAACAATAGAAAGCTTATACTTTTAATTAAGTTAGCTATTATTTGTCGTAATTTAAGATCAAGCAAACTTGCTCGATCTTTTTATTTTTAAAACTAAATATTTTCATTTCGGTTACTCTCCTCACGAAGTTAAATAATAATTAACTATATAAATTTCTTTTAAAAAGGTGCTCAAGGTATTGAGTAATACCTTTTTTAGTAAGTAAAATTTATTAACTGGGTATTTAATTCATATCAGTTTATCCAAAAAATACACCTCTATAAATATGTATTAAATTATTAATCCATTCATCAAGCTATTTATCAAATCAATTACGCTGTTTTGGCTGGTAGTTAACATCATTTTTCATATATGTGTAATATCAACTAGTATAAGTATTTGAACAATTTTACGAATTAAATCACCCGATAACGACGTTAAATAAACTCATATTTAAGCAGATAGGTATAATTTCGAATATCGCAACTATGTTGCTTTAACTTACTGTTTATAATTTAGTAAAATATTTAGTAAAGTTAAATGATAATAAATTGTTGCATTTTTGTTTTTTGTTCCTAATACTGGTGAGTGCTCGAACTGACACTGACAGGTTTATGCGGGCTAAACATGAATACCTTAAATAAAAATGATATTTTATATACGCGACATTAAGGAATTGTATGAACAACAAAAAACGCACACACACATTAATAAAGCCAAGCCATTTACTTGGTGCGGGGCTTGCTATGCTAATGAGCTTTTCTGCAGCGAGTAAAGATTACAAAATTATATTAATTCATGGTTTACAGACCTCGCAAATAACAAATAAATCAGATAGTAATGTCGTTAACGATGGCGAAGCATATTGGCAATCGTATTGGAATAATCGAGCAGATGAACGCATTGATTGGCCTGCTTACGAACGTGTAGAAGGCAAAATTGCAACCGATTGGGTTTGGCCAAAATTAAAACAAATATCAAGCTCTAATTTGTGTAGTGATGGCTGTGTTTTTGTAACACATTCAACGGGCGACCTAATTGCTCGCCATATTATTGATAACCAAGAAAACTGGTTAGAAAACGAAGGATTAGAGCCACTTAATATTGTAGCAACCTTTGATTTAGCCGGTGCTGGTGGGGGAAGTGAGCTTGCCGATGTAGCTGTGAGTGCTTTAACTGGCGCATCATGGAACTTTGCAGTCGATGCTGCACTCAAATGGTGGCTAGGAAGTGATGTAACCGAAGCTGTTGGTGTATTACACGATTTAAAAGTAAACAATGCACGTAAAATTTCACCATTCCCAGATGCACGTACGCCACGTTTACGCTTTGTTGCCGATGGAAATGCATATTTGGGTTTAACGGGTGGTTTTTTAAAAGGGAATGATGATTCGGTTGTTGCATCACATTCATCTTGTGGGGCGAGTTCTGCAAAAGCATTTGGTAGTTGTAGTACCAGTATTGGCACAGATGGTCGATTACAGTCACAGGGTGATGCCGTCAATAGCTTTATGTCGAATCACTACCCTATGATGATGAGTGAAAGTTACAGCCACAATGAGATTCATAATGCTGAGCGCAAAGGTAATGTAACAATTGCTATGAATAACATAGATGTAGAAAATAATACTGTAGGGTTTAAAACGTTTGATGAAACCACAGGTACTTGGTTTTGGAAAAAACAGTATCGTTACATAAAAGATTCAAATAACTTAAGTGCATCGGCACTTATTTATAATGTGATCCCATAACATACAAGGCGTGTAGTGAAAAACTATACGCCTTATAAAAGAATGAAATATCAAAATGAAAAAATTTTATACGGTAGCTTTAATTATTAGCGCTGTTTTATTTACGCTGTGGTTTACAACTAAAAATGGTTCTGAGAAATTAACCGAGCTTTCAATTACGCCTGTAAAAAAAATACCAAGTGATTTTGATATAACCCCAGCTAAAGTTATACCAATTGACTTACCAAAAGCTAAAAAGCCAAAACAAGTGTCGAAACAGCAAATTGCATTTAATGAAGATTTAGCACAAGCAGCTGAACAGGTAGTAATGCAATACGAGAGTGCACTTAAGTTTCCTCCTTATTCTCAACCGCTAAGCCCTTTAGATGAAGATAGATTAAAACCAAATTTGTTTTATCCTGTGTCGAGTCCTATTGATGAAAACGGTGGTGCTTTAACTGTTAGTCTTAAGCAGTACCGTTTTACATACCCAGAAGAAATAATATTAAACGTCAGTGGGCAAGGTCTTGGTAAGGTAGTTGTTGAGCTTTCTAATACTGATACTAAAAAAGTGCTGCGAACGAATAAAGCGACTGCAAGTGATGACGAGGTAAGCATTACTTTTGAGGGAGAAGAAGATTATCCTCGCAATTTGCAACTATTTATAGAAGCTGATATAGCAGATAAAAAAGTACCTGTTGTAGCGCAAATTCAATATATGCCACCAAGTGCAACGTTAACTGGATTTGAAAATGCATATGCACAAAACGAAAACATGATTGTGCCAGCTAACTTAACGGTTATAAAAAGCGGTTTGTATCGTGTAAGAGCAAATTTATACAGTGGTAATGCACCGCTTGCTCATTTAGTTGCTAAAGAGCGGCTTACTAAGGGAAGCCAAACACTTTCTTTAAAAGCTCATTGGTCGGTACTACCACAAGGTATTACAGATATGCGCTTGAGTGATTTTGTTATTGAAAGAATGTCACCAAGTCCAGGTGAGCTAAATAGCTTTGGTAATAGTGAAGTTAGTGAGTTTGATATTGATGATTTTGCATACGATAGCTTGCAACAGTTACCATATCAGGCTAATGCACAAGAAAAGTTAAGTCTGGAGTTTTTACAAGGCTTAGCTGAGAGTTAAAAATAAAATTTAATACTGAATTGGTATATTTTAAGGGTTTGTATATAAATACAAACCCTTAATTATAGTTAGCTTAGATTTATAGTTACTACGCTTGGAGTATCTTGTTCATCAGGTTCACTATTAACAGGTACTTTAGGAATGTCTGGTTTATCAAGGGCTATATCGCCACCATCAATTACTTCACCGGTTTGTAAATTCTTAAAATCAAATAAGTCAGCGTCAGCCAAATGTGAAGGTACTACGTTTTGGATTGCTGTAAAAATACTTTCGATACGGCCAGGATGCTCTGCATCCCATTTAGCTAACATTACTTTTGTATGTTTACGTTGTAGGTTTTCTTGTGAGCCACACAGGTTACACGGAATAATAGGGTAACCTTGTGCAAATGCATATTGGCTTATATCGCTTTCTTTACAGTATGCAAGTGGACGAATAACCATGTGCTCACCGTTATCGCTCATCAATTTAGCGGGCATACTTTTTAGTTTTCCACCGTAAAACATATTTAAAAACAATGTTTCAATCATGTCATCGCGATGATGACCAAGGGCTATTTTAGTCGCACCTAATTCTTTTGCTGTGCGGTATAAAATACCACGGCGTAAGCGTGAGCAAAGTGAACAGGTTGTTTTACCTTCAGGAATAATATCAGTAACAATACTGTAGGTATCTTCTTCTACAATTTTGTATTCAACATTTAATTTATCAAGATACTGGGGTAAAACATGCTCAGGAAAGCCTGGCTGTTTTTGATCAAGATTTACAACAAATAGATCAAAATTGATAGGAGCAACACGCTTTAAGTGCTGAAGCATTTCGAGCATGGTGTAGCTATCTTTACCGCCCGAAAGGCATACCATTATGCGGTCACCTTCTTCAATCATGTTGAAGTCCATAACGGCTTGACCAGTTTGGCGACGTAAACGCTTTTGCAGCTTATTTAAGTTAAATTGAGCTTTAGCTTGATCTGAGTGTGACAATTACGCCCCCTAGTAAAACAATACAGCAAAGTTATTTGCTAAAAATAAAGGGGCGTATTATACCCAAACCACCTGAATATGCGAGTTTAGGATGTAATTAAAATTGATTTAAACATGCCTTATTAACACGTAAAAATAACTCGCTTATAACTTGCACATAAAGCTTAAAATTAATCCTTTGCCATAGGGCTCACGTAACCATCGGGTTTGAGTGCCAGTACATCACAGTCTAGGCTATCAATTACATGCTCTGCTGTATTACCTACAAGAGCAGCACTTAAGCCCGTGCGACCTACGGTACCAATAACAACTAATTCGCTATTTAACCGCTTCGCTACATCAGGGATTACATCCTCTGGCAGGCCTTCTTCAATAAAACATTGCTCTGGGTTTAAATTAAACTCTGCAGCAAGTGCATTGGTTGATTCATGGTGATGCTTTTTAACAGATTCGTTATAAAGCCCAGGATTAAATTCAGGAATTTCAATTGCTATATTAATAGGAGTTGCAGGATAGGCATTAACTAAATTAAGTTTTGCGTTGGCAAGTTCACATAAATATTGTGCGTCTTTAATAACGCGCTTATTAAGTGCTATATGTTCTTCATTTTCACTTACTGCATTTACTGCAGCTAAAATATTACCATGTGCTGGCCACGCCATTTCTTTCACAAATAATACTGGAGCGGGGCACTTACGAACTAAATGCCAGTCTGTTGGAGTAAAAATAACTGATTTAAGTGCACCATGTTGGTGTGTGCTTTTAATTACTAAATCGTATTTTTGCTCAATCACAGTATCAATTATGGCTTCGTAAGGGCGGTTATGCCAAACCACTTGGGTTTCAATATTAATGTCTTTAAAAGGAGAGATTAAATCTTTTAGCCATAGTTCACGATCTTTTAGAACGGCATCGCGCATTGCTTCGCGTTCATCGCCAGATAACATAGTCGTCATTTCGTAAGAGAAGTCGTAAACCGTCATAAAGGCGGTAATACTTGCGCCAGATTTTTTAGCTAAATCTATTGAACGTGCTAAACCGTGTTGATCATCTTTGGTGGGGTCGATAACCGCAATAATGCGTTTAATAGTGTTCATATGCTACTCCATTTACTTAACGGGTGTACTTTTAGTGTAACTTAAATACAAAACAGTTAAAGGGGTAGCATATAAATTGTTGTTCTAAATCAAACTATTTAATTTGACGAGGTTTAACTATTGCTGCGGTTTTAGCCAGAGCATCATTATCTAAAATAGTAATAAACTTACCTTCTACTTTTATTAAGTCAGCTTTTTGAAAACGACTTAATAAACGGCTAATCGTTTCTACAGTTAGACCTAAGTAATTACCAATTTCGCCACGAGTCATTGTAAATCTAAATTCTTTACGCGAAAAACCACGCTCAGATAAGTTATAAATAAAACTAGGACATGCTTAATGCTAGTCAGTTAAGAAATATTTAACGATCCATTGACCGATCTTCTGATTAGTTTACAAAGGCTTCTGAATTTATTCAGAAGCCTTTTATTTTGCAATTCACTACCGTACTTTCTCTAGGCAATGGCTACGCACCCAATTCAGAAGGTTTCCTGTTGAAATGTCCGTTTGGACAGTCATTTGTATGTCGTTTTATCGTAAAGACCCACTGTGGAGTATCGTCAGTAAATTAGGGTTCGCTTTACCAGATAAAAAGAACTCGTTGATAGCGTACTCTCAAATCGCAGCTTTAACTTATCGCTAGAATCTTATGCCTAATAGCGTCAGTACCATGCTTCTAATTAGCGATAATAAAGTCGGCTTTTTAAAATGCTCTACAAGCTCAATAGTTACGTTACTGTCTAGAGCATCACCTTTTGCAAGAATAAATTTAATGGTAGAGCATAATTATTAACCATTAAATGTATTTCAATCGTATTACCACTATAGTTAGAGCAGGAACTTGCTTTACATACACATTGCCTGATCTATGTTTGATCCCGTAAATTTTTTTAGTAAAATACATTGTACGAAATAACCACTTACGCAAAAAATTAAAGTCGTTTTAATTGCTTTCCATTTTTTCTATAGATATGTTATTTTTATCTTCAACCAAATTAGCTTTACGTAAAAATTTTACGTCTAGCGGTAAATTATATAAATTATTTTCTACAGTAGAGGAGTTGAATTCTTTTATCCCATCGCTTAAAAAGTTAATTAAATTTTTATATTTATCTTCTGAATAAATTGTCATATCTACATCAAGGAAGTGGTTGTTAGTTATATGAATTCCTTTAATAAATGTCTCATCAACAAGCTCATCATGACCATCTGATTTTATTCGGATACCACCTTTAGCATTTATAATACTGTTATCTGTAAAAGTAATATTACCCCAATTAATGGGAACATCTACATTTTCTGGTTTATTTGCAAATGCATTAAGTGCAAAATTATCTAAATTGACAAACGTATTTCCAGTTATTTTTACATCAGAATAATATGTCAGCTCAATAGCTGTTCCTTTCATATCTCTAAAAGTGTTATGTTCAACTAGTGCTTTTGAGACTGGTTTTCTTGATGCAAGTTTGAGAGAGCCTCTAAGGTTTTCAAAAATATTATTTCTAAAAGTAATATCGTGTGTTCCACCATAGTTTTTAGACCAAGGATGAGTAGTAGTTACTTGCGTAACATTGCGAAAATAATTATGTTTCACAAGAATTCTATAAGAATTAATAGGGCTTGTATCAGATGACCAACGTGAAGATGTTACCCTTAGAGCTGCATCACCAAAATCGAAAAACTGATTATGGTCAACTGTGATATCTGATGAACCGGCAACAAGTAAGCCTTGCTCTCCCCAAACATAACTATTTTGAGCATTTGTTAATCCTTTGAAAGTAAAGCCTTCTATATTTATAAAACTAGAATGATATACAGTCATAAGATACTCGCCATTGAAGTTGTTACATTTTTTTAGTATGACTCCACTTTTTGCAGAAATTGAAATTTTATTGAGATTATTTAAACTGACGGTAGAGCAGATATCATAAATACCTGGTTTTTCAATTATGACTTCACCGTCTTCAGGCGTATTTAGAATTAAATTTTTAAAAGCTTGAGAGTCATCGATCCCATCATTTGGGAGCATTAGATCCGTGATGGCAAATGTATCCGCACTAAAGGATATAAGCACAAAAAAGTATAGAGTCTTAGGCATGGTGGTTTTCCTTCGCTTGATTTAATTTTAAGTATAGTGCTTTTATCCATAAAGCAATTTATAAAAATATATTTAATTTATAATGCTAATTATAAAATCAATAGATACTTATTAAGGCTGCTTATTTTTCACATTGGTGATGAAATAATTTAGTATACCAGTGCTAATATCTTTCAAATTGCACCTTTAATTTATTGCACTTTGCCGATAGCAAGTAAGTGTTTCTGCTTTCTAATTTTCGTTACTGGGTATTATTGAGGTTGGATTTTTATCCCTTATAGCCTTACTAATATAACTATCAACCACTAAATGTATTGCACTGATTTTGCCACCACTAGGACGTGTTGACTCTTCAGGATTAAAGTTTGTTAAATTTAGGGGCGATTGTGGCACGAGACTTATAACCTAGCAGGCTAAGTAAAAATCGAGCAATAAAGAGTTGGTCGTCCCTAAAAAAAATCCGCAGTCAGTGCATGTTTGCTTTTTATGCGCCGTTGTCACCTATTAATGGGGAATAACCATATTACATAGCCCCTGCCTTGCCTGAAAAGTAAACACATTACTGTAAATTCAACCTCGAAAGATAAACACGTCCTAGTTAAATAGCTTGCGCTTCCCTAGACGTCAGCGCCAGTAATATGTTTATAAGCTTGTACTACCATTGATGAAACCCTGCCGACTATCGCTATTCTTTGTTAATGATTAGAACGGTCTATAAATATATCTTTTGCTTGAAAAATAGACGAAATTGTATTCTATAAACCAAAATAGACTGATGAATCACGGCAAAGCTAAGCTATAAGAAACAATATAGGATCTTTTTCTTTTTTTAAGTGCTTGTTATAAAAGTATTTACCTTGTCAACAGTTCATCAGCAAGTATTAATCGGGCTATAGCAATCTCGTAAGCTTTGTTTCTTCGCGAAGTAAATTATACGAAGCCACCGCTCGCGTACGAAATTGAAATAATAGCAGCCCTTAATGATAAAGTAGTAAAGAAGTCACCATAAGTTATAAAATTAATATGTCAACATACTCAAATTTTAACTTTTTGGAGCGTATATTTCTCAAAAAATAGCCCGACATGTAATAACCTATGAATTAAACTATTTAGTTTAAATTATAGGCTAGCGAGGTTTAACTATTGCTGCGGTTTTAGCCAAGGCATCATTATCTAAAATAGTAATAAACTTACCTTCTACTTTTATTAAGTCAGCTTTTTGAAAACGACTTAATAAACGGCTAATCGTTTCTACAGTTAGACCTAAATAATTACCAATTTCGCCACGAGTCATTGTAAATCTAAATTCTTTACGCGAAAAACCACGCTCACCAAAACGCTCCGACAAGTTATAAATAAAACTAGCTAAGCGTTCTTCTGCTGATTTTTTATTAAGTAATAACAGCATTTCTTGATCGTAAGTAATCTCGCTACTCATTAAACGCATTATTTGTTGGCGAAGCTTAGGTAACTTACCAGCAAGTTCATCAAGGGTATCAAATGGGATTTCACATACCATTGAGGTTTCGAGTGCTTGGGAAAAACTCTGGTGCGCCATTTTACTTATCGCGTCAAAGCCTACTAAGTCGCCCGCTAAATGAAAGCCTGTAATTTGCTCATCACCTTGCTCAGATAGCGTGTACGATTTAAATGAGCCTGAACGTACCGCATAAATAGCTTGTAAAGGTGCGCCTGATTCAAATAAGTAGTCGCCTTTATGGAGTGGTTTTTTTCGCTCAATAATTTGGTCAAGCTTATCCATTTCTTGGCCATTAAGTGAAAATGGCAAACACAATTGACTAATACTGCAGTTATTACAGCTAATAGCACAATTACCTTTAGCGCGACTTTGAGTAAAATCCATAATTTAATCCGTTTAAATTTTTATACACGACTGCAAAATAACCTTAAAGGTTAATAATGCGGATAGATTAATGTACCAGTTTGTCAGTTGCAATAATCAATAAGTAGATACCATACCAAATTATAACACTGCCTAATACAATTCGGGTCCATGGATGGTTAATAATACTATTTAGTTTTTGTGCGGTAACGCCTAATGTGATCATCGCGGGAAAAGTACCCAAAGCAAAGCAAAGCATAACTAAGGCACCGTCAAGGGCACTTGGGCTGGTCATCGCCCATGTAAGCGCTGAGTATACAAGTCCGCATGGCAGCCATCCCCACAAAGCACCGTAACCTAGGGCTTTTAAAGGAGAGTTAATAGGCATTAAATATTTATTTAGTTTAACTATGTGTTGCCAGACTAAAGTTTTACCAGCTTTTTCTAACCATTGTAAGGTGGGCCCTAAGCGCATTATATAAACGCCAACGAGGAGCATAAAAATAGCAGCAATGAATGAAAGTACTAAAGAGAAGGAGGTGTTTTGCCTAGCAAATTGGCTGCTAATACCAGCAACAAGTGCGCCTGCAGCCATATAGCTCAGTGCACGTCCAATATTATAAGCAAATGAATAGGTAAATGCTTTACGTTTGTCACTTGCCAGTTGTAATGAGCTGGCAATACCACCACACATAGCAATGCAATGACCGCTACCTATTAGTCCCATTAAAAATGCGCTGGTATAAAGAGGGTCAATCATTACTTTTGTTATGTTGCTCTTTGTCGTCTTCAAACAAAATACTATGACCTTGCTTATTTAAATCTGAAAACTGCTCGCTTTTTACAGCCCAAAAAAACACACCAATAGCAATAATTACAAATAAAATGGCGATAGGGATCAAAATGTAAATTATGCTCATAACTTTAATAGCCTTAGTGAATTACTAATCACAATAATTGAGCTGGCAGACATGCCAATAACAGCCATCCAAGGAGCAACTAAGCCCAACGCTGCCAGTGGTAATATTGAAGCATTATACAATAAAGACAGCGCAAGGTTTTGCTTAATAATACGTCTGGTTTGTTTTGCTACATTAAGTAAGTGACCAATGGAGACTAAATCGCTATTAAGAAGCACTACATCGGCGCTATTTTTTGATATGTCTGCACCGGTTTCCATAGCGATAGATAAATGCGCACTGGCAAATACCG
The DNA here is from genome assembly GCF_011378875.1 of Pseudoalteromonas sp. Z9A5. Classification (NCBI taxonomy): domain Bacteria; kingdom Pseudomonadati; phylum Pseudomonadota; class Gammaproteobacteria; order Alteromonadales; family Pseudoalteromonadaceae; genus Pseudoalteromonas; species Pseudoalteromonas sp. Z9A5. The sequence continues at coordinate 19,920 of NZ_WTLC01000035.1, read as the reverse complement.
GGCTGTCGTTTACACCATCACCAACCATTGCAACCACTTCGTTTTGTGAAGACCATTGCTCAACGGCGGCTTGTTTATCTTGTGGAGAACATCCAAATTGGACACTTTCAAGTTTAAGTTGCTTAGCTACTTTTTGCCCAGCATCTGACGCGTCGCCGGTTAACATGTGGCACGTTAAGTTTTGCGATTGAAGTGAGTCTATAAGCTTTTTAGCATCGCTTTTCACTTTATCAACAAAGTAAAAACGTGCAACAACTAGTTTATTTATATACAAGCTTGCTTGTGCATTCGATTTTTTGCTATCAAACCAACCACTTTTACCAATTGCGTAATGATTAGTTGCATCTTGTGCGCTAATTCCCAGTCCTGGATGTACTTCAACGTTATTAAGACTGCGGTGAGCTGGCGTAAACTCATCAAATGCACTGGCGATAGGGTGCTCAGAATAACGCTCTAGCATGGCTGCCATATCTAGCACTTGCGCTTTTGTATACTGTTTATCGATTATATCTACTTCATCAAGGCTAAATTTACCTTGCGTGAGCGTGCCCGTTTTATCAAATGCAAATAAAGTAATTTGTGAGAGTGTTTCGAGCACATGCGCTTGTTTTATCAATACACCTTTGCGAGTAAGCGTTGCCACCGCACATGTAAGCGCGGTAGGTATAGCTAAGCTCAGCGCACACGGGCAGGTAGCAACTAAAACCGAAATGGTAATCCAAAATGCGTGTTCAGGATCAATTTGGTACCAGCCAATAGCTGTAAGTGAAGCAAATATAAGCAGGCACGCTATAAACCATTGCGCAACTTTATCTGTAATTTCAACCAGTTTAGGGCGTTTAGTTAATGCATTATGTTGCAAGCGTATAATTTGATTTAAAAGCGTATTTTGACCAATTTTATTAATTTTTATTTCAATAACGCCGTCGTGGTTAACGCAACCAGCATAAACACTATGACCAATAAATTTAGTTACTGGCTGATGCTCGCCGGTCATCATCGATTCATCAACTGTGGTTTTACCTTTAATAAGTTCGCCATCGGCAGGAATTGTTTCACCCGCTTTAATAAGTACTACGTCATTAAGTTTTAGTTTTTTAGCAGCAATTATAAGCTCTTTGCCACTTTCGTTAATGGTACGCGCTGTTAATGGCAATAGTTTTTGTAAGTTTGCAGTAAATTCACTGGCTTTTAAACGCGCTCTAAATTCAAGGTATTTGCCCAGTAACAGCAAAAAAGTAAACATACACACAGATTCAAAATAGACCTCGCCCACTTGCATAAATGTGGCGTAACAACTGGCACCAAATGCGCCAAAAATAGCGAGTGATACGGGTAAGTCCATATTGAGTTGCTTTGCTTTTAAGCCATTTATAGCATTGGTTAAAAAGGGCAGTGCGCTGTATAAAACAACGGGAGATGCAAGTATTAAACTTATCCATCTAAAATACTGCTCAAAATTACTATCCATGCCTGAAAACATGCCAAAGTACATGGCAAATGCAAACATCATTACTTGCATGGTCATTAAACCTGCAACACCTAAACGGCGAATATAGGCTTTTGCAGTTTGCTGTTTTTGTTGTGCTTCAATATCTGATTGAAATGGATAGGCTTTATAACCAATTTTGGCAAGTGCAGTAATAATTTCACTCAATGGGGTGCTGGTTTTGTCCCATTGAATCATCGCGCGGTTGGTCGATGTGTTTACATCAACACGTTTTACTGTGTTTAAGTTTAAGAGTTGCTTTTCGATAAGCCATGCACAAGCGGCGCAGGTTATACCTTCAACACTTAATAATACCTCTGAGATATTATCGTTAGTAGCTATAAATTCGTCTTGAATGTCTTCGTTATCATAACTTTTTATAAATGCGAGTTGTTCAGGTACCAACTGTTCGACCTTTCCGGCACGAACTGTTCGATATTTATAATAATCGGTCATACCTTGGTCAACAATATTTTGCGCAACAGCTTGGCAGCCAATGCAACACATTGGCTGGGCTTTATCGTCAATTATAACGCTTGCACTAAATCCGTTTGGCACACTCTCAAGGCAATGAAAACATGAGTTAGACATAGTTATGACTACTTATAGTTAGGATTAACTAAAACGGTTTCTTCCGTTGGTAGAATAATGTTTTCTTTTAGTTTCCAGCTGCCGTCTACTGGCTCAATAAATACTGAGTAGGCACCTTGCGTATACTTATCAAGTAATGCGGTAAATTCTTGATTGGCATTAGGTGTAAGTGTTGCTTCAAAGTCATGTGCTTTAATTGTACGGTGATAAAAAGATAGTTTTAATGCATGTATATTACTGGTGTCGCCTTTGGTAAATTTAAAGCTTACACGTTCGTTAGTGACATTTAAGTCGCCATGTAAATAAAGTGCTTTTGCTTTTTCGAACTTAGTAAGTTCTAAGTTTATCGCTTTACCTTTTTTGTAATAGTCGTCAACAACCATATCTGGACCGTTACCTATTGCCGTAATAAATAAGCTAATACAGCCAATAATGGCAACTAACGGAAAAAAGATTAAAAACCAAGGCCAAAAATTTTTATACCACGGAGTAGGTTGCATAGTGTCTCTAAAATTAGTTTAGGAAGGCTCATTTTATAGGAATTATACGTAAAAGACTAAAAAAAAGCCTCACAGTGGAGGCTTTTTTGATCTGGATTAATCTATTGAATTAAATAAATTAATTTATAAACACTTTGTTAACTACTTGCTCATTTATCTTGCGATAAGCTGTACACGTAAGCCGTTAACAGGTGAATTTTATCTTCACCTAAAATGTCTTTCCATGCAGGCATTACACCAGCACGACCGTGGTTTAGTGTTTCTTCAACAACGCGTTGAGAACCACCGTATAACCAAATGTTATCAGTCAGGTTAGGCGCGCCAAACGGTAGGTTATGTGCAACGGACCCTTTACCGTCAGCACCGTGACATGCGGCACACATTGCAAATTTAGCTTCACCTGCGGCTGCATCTTTTTGGTTAACAGTACGACCAGAAAGGCTCAGCACATGTGCTGTCATTTCTTTAACGCCTTGTTCGCCAAGAGCAGGACCCCAAGCTGGCATTGCTGCAATACGACCATAAAGAAGTGTTTCTTTAATTTTGTCAGGTGTTCCGCCATATAACCAATCTTTATCAGTTAGGTTAGGGAAGCCGGTACCACCACGTGCATCAGAGCCATGACATTGCGCACAGTTTTGTGAAAATAAACGCTGACCAATTTCAATGGCTACTTGACCATCTGTTTGCTCATGTTTATTACCATTATCAAGCGCTACTTGCTGCGCTGCATCACCTTCAAATTTAGAGTTAACTAAATCTAAAACGGGTACTTGTGCAAGTTTATTAAAAATAGGACCAAAGCGTTCTTCTGCAACTTCGTACTCTTTATCAAGTTTTACAAAGCGACCATCAGCTTTTGCCTCTGCAACTGCTTTTTTAGATTCAGCTAAAGACGTAATACCTTGATTAGAACTAGTCCATTTACCTAAACCTTCCCAGTTACCTAAACCTGGGTAAGCTGCTAGATAATATACAGCCCAAACAAAAGTCGCGAAAAACATGTAAGTCCACCATTTTGGTAGTGGATTATTTAGCTCTTCAATGCCGTCAAATTCATGTCCACAGCTTTCACCTTCTTTTACGCCTGCGTAGTTTTTTAAGTTCCAAACTAATAGGCCAAAGATGATGCATAAGCATGCAAGGGTTAATACAATAACCCAAATACTCCAAAAGCTAGTCATTTTTCAGACTCCTTTTCCTCGTTAGAGAGCGTGTTGTCATGTTTTTTTTCATCTTCAAAAATGGCATTAGCAGCGCTGTCAAAACGAGTTTTGCTTCGCTTGCTATATGCCCATGCAACAATCACAATAAACAATACTAAAATTACCAGAGTTAAAATGCCTCTGTATGTTCCGTAATCCATAATTTTTTACTTCAAGTGGGTACCAAGTTGCTGTAAATACGCGATGAGAGCTTGGATTTCTGTTGCGCCTTTGCCATCATTCATAGCATTAACTTTATCAACATCTGCTTGAAGCTCTGCATCATCGCCATAACCTAAACCCGGATGTTTTGGGTTTTCTGGGTTAATAGCAAAAGTATCACGGAAAAGTTGTAGTTTTTTCAGAGTAAGGCTTGTATCAACCGTATTCTCTGCTAACCAAGGAAAGCCTGGCATGTTTGACTCAGGAACCACAGCACGTGGATCAACTAAGTGAGCATAATGCCAATCGTCCGAGTAGCGCTTACCAACACGAGCCAAGTCAGGACCAGTACGTTTAGAACCCCATAAAAAAGGATGATCCCATACTGATTCGCCTGCTACAGAGTAGTGACCATAACGCTCAACTTCATCACGAAAAGGACGAATCATTTGTGAGTGACAGTTAGAACAACCTTCACGCACGTAAAGATCACGGCCTTCCATTTCTAAAGCGTTAAGAGGGCGTAAACCCTCTACTGGTTTAGTTGTATCGTCTTGAAACATTAGCGGAGTGATCTCAACTAACGCGCCGAAGCTAATAGCAAAAACAGTCAGAATAGCCATAAGGCCAACGTTCTTTTCTACTATTTCATGTTTGTTTTGTGAATTTTTCTTGCTCATCATCTCACTCCGTTATGCTAATTGTGCTTGCGCGTCTAGTTTCAGAGATTCTTTCTCAGCTGAAATAGTGCGGTAAACGTTATAAGCCATAACTAACATACCTGTTACGATGAATACACCGCCTACAAAGCGCATGATATAGAAAGGATGCGACGCTTCTAAAGACTGCACAAAGCTGTACATCAATGTACCGTCAGCATTTACTGCGCGCCACATTAGACCTTGCATTACACCTGAAATCCACATTGCAACGATGTATAAAACTACACCTACAGTGTGTAACCAGAAGTGGGTATTAACCAATTTAACGCTATACATACGACCTTGCGCGAATAACGCAGGAATTAAGTGGTAAATAGCACCAATTGAAATCATAGCAACCCAACCTAGTGCACCTGAGTGTACGTGACCGATTGTCCAATCTGTGTAGTGAGATAACGCATTTACAGATTTAATTGCCATCATAGGACCTTCAAACGTAGACATACCGTAGAAAGACAATGAAACAACTAAGAAACGTAATACTGGGTCTGTACGTAGTTTATGCCACGCACCAGATAGCGTCATAATACCGTTGATCATACCACCCCAAGACGGTACAAATAGGATAATAGACATAACCATACCTAAACTTTGCGTCCAATCAGGAAGCGCTGTGTAGTGAAGGTGATGAGGACCTGCCCAGATATATAATGAAATTAGCGCCCAAAAGTGAACTACCGATAAACGGTATGAGTACACTGGACGACCTGCTTGTTTTGGTACAAAGTAATACATCATACCCAAGAAACCAGCAGTAAGTAGGAAACCTACAGCGTTATGACCGTACCACCACTGAACCATCGCATCTACCGCACCTGCATAGATTGAGTATGATTTAGTTAACGACACAGGCACTGCCATGCTGTTTACAATATGAAGCACTGCAACAGTAATAATAAAGCCAGCGTAGAACCAGTTAGCAACATAAATGTGCGACACTTTACGCTTGATTAAAGTACCAAAAAATACAACGGCGTAAACAATCCAAACCACAGCGATTAAAATATCGATTGGCCATTCAAGTTCTGCATATTCTTTTGAGCTAGTAATACCTAAAGGTAGCGTTATTACTGCTAATACGATAACTAGCTGCCAGCCCCAAAATGAAAAGGCGGCGAGTTTGTCTGAGAAAAGACGCGTTTGACAAGTACGTTGTACGACGTAATAAGACGTCGCAAAAAGTGCACTGGTACCAAATGCGAAAATTACTGCGTTCGTGTGTAACGGACGTAGTCGAGAGTAAGTTAACCATGGTGTATCAAAGTTAAGTGCTGGCCAAGCTAATTGGGCAGCAATCAGAACCCCAATACTCATGCCAACGATGCCCCAAATCACTGTCATAATAGCGAATTGGCGTACAACTTTATAGTTATACTCAGTTTGTGATGCTACTGTTTGGCTCATTTTCTGGCTTCCGCTGCAATAAATGCGTTTAGAAATGAATTACCCACTTTAAAAAGTGGGGCCTACTATTACTTCACAAGTTTGTTGCCTAAAATGTTCAAAGCATGAATGCTTCAGAAAACAAACTCGAGAAACCCTTAATTTTTGCGGGTGAAATGATAAATTTTTTGGCCTAAAAAAGATAGGTCAATTACATAATATTATGACATCAATCAAACTTTGTGAGCTTGTTGTTTATTTTTTGATACAGTTTGTGCCTAATTTGCTCTAATCGTAACACTTGCACTTGTTATTTATAGTCTCGATTATTAGTATTTGCTTTTATTTATGGCGCAATTGTTATGTTTATATATAGGTTAAGTTTATTTGTGATGCTGATTTTTATATTAACAGCATGTGATTTTTACAAAAATGACGACACTCAACTGCTTAAAAATACACAATGTAAGCCTAATTTACCATGCACTTTTTCAAGCGGTGTTAAAGTATGGTTAAGTAATCAGACGCTTTCACCCGAAACGCCGTTTACAATCTTTAGCGATTTACCAAAAGGATTACATATTTCTGATGCTAAATTAAAAGGTATCACTATGTACATGGGTTACATTCCCCAGCAGTTTAAAAAGCAGGGTAATATTTGGCAAAGCGACACTATGGTTGGGATTTGCTCCGAAAATAATATGCTTTGGAATTTAGAGCTCACAGTAATTGACGAAGTAAGCAAATTTGAGCAAGTACATAGCTATTATTTTTACGTAACGTATTAAAAATCCAACTTAATAAAGCTCATCAGCCTTTGCTAGTTTTAATATCATAAATTTGTACGGCAGGCTTTTGGGTTCGATCACTGTATTTTTAGGTTGTTATTTTAAGCGGTGTTATTTTTTGATAAAAATGGCTTATAAATGCTGCTAATAAAAACGTTTCATTCAAATTAAAGCATTTGCCTAAAGTTAGCGATAAAGTACACAGATGATTTTATACCGCGATAACGCTTACGTGTCATATTAACTGCTTTAAACTACTTTTTATATTTGGGCGTGTTGACTCTCAATTTAGAAGGAAGGTGCAGCGTGATATTTGTATCTTAGTAGGCTTGGTAACTTCTTATGCTTACTCTACTGGCTACACCCATGAAAAATCTAACAAAGCTCATGTATTCTGCTCACGCTTGTCCCTCACTTTATATTTAAGCACCAAATAGTTAATTGCACCTAGAGGTTGCGGGCAACGCTTGTTTAACCTTTTTGCGCCGTCATTTCCTATTTATAAGGAATAACTTTATAAAAGGTGATGACGCATAGGCTTCGCCTGCCTAAAAATTAAAACACGCCCGTAAATTTAACCTTGAAAGATAAACACAGTCCGGCAGGTCTAATAGAGCTTATTTACAAGGGTTTAAAATGTGTATATTTAATCCTCACTGAACAAAAAAGCACCCTATAAAAATCATAGAATCAGTTAAAACAGACTATTTAAGCGGTATTAATGAATAAACATGGTTAGTAATTAACATTTTGTTTTACGGTTTTAATAATGCGCTGTGATTAAGTTGTTAATTTTTCTAAATTTGGTACAACGTTCGATTAATTACATTTAATCACAAACTGTACTAGTTTGATTTCATCTGTTTTTAATATGTATCAAATTAATCTTAATGCCATGAATATACGATGTATTTATTAATTAACACTGAAACAAGTGGTAACCTTTGTACCTATAACGGTTGTTTCGTTTTTGTTGATGACATAAATCAACCGCTCGTTAAGTTTTCGTTCAGTTAATTGAGCCTAACTTGCCCTCCTGACTCACAATTCTTATAAAAAGTGAGCATTACCAATAAAGGTAAATTTCCAACAAGTAGGGTCTATTCATGAAAAAATCAACTCTTGGTTTGGCTGTAATCGCGGCAATCCCAATGTTCTCAAGTGTGCAAGTTCTCGCTGCTGACGAAGCGGCACAATCTATTGAAAAAATTCAGGTAACAGGTTCACGTATTAATCGTACTGATATGGAATCTGCTAGCCCAATTACGGTTATTGGTGATGACTTTATCGCAAAAAGTGGTTTCACATCGGTTGCTGACATTCTTTCAACTCAGCCATCAGCGGCAGGTATTAGCCTAGGCGCTTCAAGTAATAATGGTTCTGGCGGTTCAGCAACAGTAAACTTACGTGGTATGGGTTCACAACGTACGTTAGTACTACTAAACGGTCGTCGTATGGTTTCTTCAGGTACTGGTGCAGATTCGTCTGTTGATTTAAATACCATTCCTGTAGCAATGATCAAATCTATTGAAATCTTAAAAGATGGTGCATCTGCAGTATATGGTTCTGACGCCATTGCCGGTGTTGTAAACATTATTACAAAGAAAGATTTTGAAGGTTCAGAGCTTAATGTTGAAGGCAGTCGCACTACAAAAGGTGACGGCAATAACTACGGCGTTAGTTTATTACATGGAATGAACATTGCTGATGGTAACCTTGTAATAGGTGCTCAGTACTCAAACCGTGGTGAAGTAATTCAATCAGACCGCACATTTGTTGCACCAGGTGAATCATCATTCATTCCTGAAGGAACACTTAATGGCAAAACTTACCAAGGTAATGGCGTTTTTGAAGATAGAACGACATCTTACGATTTCACAACATCAAGCTACGCTCAAACTCCTAATGAGTTATACAGCTTATTTACTAGCTATGATAAAGAGTTAGATTCAGATACTACTTTTAACGTTGATTTGATGTACACGCGCCGTGAATCTAATCAGCAACTTGCACCACAACCAGCAAGTATTGATTTAACTACTTCTAGCCTAGATTCAATTTACACTGAAAGCTTTCGCGATGCAGACACAGGTCTTCTTGATGACTCTTTAGAGTACAGAAGAAGAATGGTTGATGCGGGTCCTCGTATTTATGAGCAAAAAACTGACACTTACCGTGTATCTGTTGCATTACAAGGTTTATTAGATAACGATGCAAGCTGGGATGTAAGTGCAACTTACGGTCGTAATGACTCAAAAGATTCAGTTCAAAACTCAATTAATGCAAGTCGAGTTGAAGAAAGCATTTATGCAAACCAAGCTCTTTGGTTTAGCGGTGATTCTCTAGATCGTAGCTTATTAACATCTAATGATTCAATTTACACTGAGTCAAACGAAGGTGGTAACGAGCAGTTTATCCTTTCAGCTGGTTACAGCGCAGTGACAGAAAGTGATATTGGTTACGCTATCGGTATTGAGAATCGTTTTGAAAGCGGTTACTACACACCGGATTTAATTACTCAAGCGGGTGAAAGTACAGCTGCACAACAGGATCCAACTGAAGGTGATTATTCAGTACAATCTGTTTACTTTGAAACATCTATGCCAGTATTTGAGACCGTTACTTTAGAAGGTGCAGCTCGCTACGATAATTACTCTACTTTTGGTGGCGAAACAACGTGGAAGCTTGGCGCAACGTGGAACGTAACTGATGAGTTTATGGTACGTTCTGTACTAGCAACAGGCTTTAGAGCACCTAACGTAGCTGAATTGTTTGGTGGTAACTCAGGTTCTTACGATTACCTAGCTGATCCATGGGGCAATGAGCAAGATGCTCAAATACTTGTAAACTATACAAGTGATAACGATTTACAAGCAGAAGAAAGTCGTTCATTTACTTTCGGTATGGTTTGGGAAGTAGCTGATGGTCTATCAAGTACTTTAGATTACTGGAAGTTTGATATCACGAATGCTATTACGCGTTTAGATGTTCAAAACGAAATGAATAACTGTTTTGCAGGTGATGCAGAATCATGTTCATCAGTTAATATCACGCAGGCAGGTGATTTATCTAACTTGAGCTCAGCACTTACTAACGTAGGTTCTCAAAAAACATCAGGTGTTGATTGGAATATTAGCTACACTGCTGATAACTACCGTATAAACCTTGATACAACGTATTTAATTAAATTTGAAGAAGATGACATTAATTACACAGGTACTATTGATGGAAACATCGGTGGTTACTCAAAAATAAAGTCAAATCTTTCAGTTAATTACGATATCACTGATTCATTAAATGTTCTTTATAACGCACGATTCCTTCGTGGTATGGATGGTGATTACTACGGTGAAAACTTTAGCACTGACAACGTTATTTATCATGATATTTCAATGAGCTATAACTTGAATGATGCATTAAGATTAACGGGTGGTATGAACAACATATTTGATAAAGAGCCTGAAGAAGTATTAGGCGGTAACGATATGGGTACTGTTCCAGAAGTTTATGATGTAATTGGTTCACGTGTATTTGCAAGTGTTAACTATAAGTTTTAATTAGTACATTAATCTTATTAAGGCTCAGTATTTACTGGGCCTTTTTTATTGAACAAAACGTAGGAGGCAAGTACACTTAAGAAGAATATTAGAAGGAGAACTGATTGTTAAAACAAGACGAAAACTTATCTTTTGTCATTGAACCAGAGCTAAATCCTCGCTCTGAGCAGCGTATTGACCTGTATTTTTCGATTCCGAACGAAATGGGAATTAATCCGCAAACGCTCACTGAAGAATCTTATTTCAATAACCACTTCAAATCGCATTTAGCCTATAACGCCAACAACATACATTTGCCTTTAGTGCGAAGTCGTTTTGTTAGTAAAAACAAAGGCGAGCAACAAGATTACAGGCAGAACTTGAATTTATTTTGCTACCAAGTACGTTTAGCACTCGATGCAGATATAAAAGATGCGTTAAAAATTGATGAGGCTGAAGACTTTTTTAAGCGTGCAAATGAAGTATATGAACAAAGTGAAGGGTTACTAAAAAAATTACGCCGCTATACACCTGATGATGAAAAATTACTCCCCTTTTTTACTAATGCTGACAACTATTTAAGTTGGCATGTTGAGCAGTCATTTTTAAAGCTTTTAGATGAAGGTCCGCGCAGTAGTGACTTTGCAAAAGAACGTAACGATTTACTGCAGTTTTGCAAAAATGAAAATACCTATCGTGGCGACAAAAATTACAATTCAGAAACCACCATACAAGACGCTAATCGAATAACAAATAAAATGCGCTTGTTACAACGTTTAATTGAGCATGGGGTTATACTACAGAGACAAACTCGCTTTTTGAATAGCTACCTTAAGCGTTTAGTTAAAGGCACTGTAACAGCCGTTATAATGGCTTTTGTGATGTTGGTAATATTAAATGCCCGCTCAAGTTTTACCGAGGTTACAGCCACCCTTATTTTAATTTTAGGGGTTATTTACGGATTACGTGAAATATTTAAAGAGGATATAACGCGAGTTATCTGGCGCGCAATTGTGCAAGGGCGACCTAAATGGCGGTTTACGTTCAAAAATAGTATTACGAAAGATAAAATAGCGAGCCAATTCATTTGGCTTGAATACACGCGGTTTAAAAAAATACCGAAAGAAGTTAAATCTATTTTTTCAAAAAGACGCCATCAAAATAAGCAAGCAGCGCAATGGCTTCATTTTGCCAGTGAGACTCGCGTAACAGCAAAAGAGTTTTTACCTGGTTACGATACTCTACAACATAATCTACAATTTAGCCTTGCGCCGTTTGCTCGTTATTTAAAACGTGGTGAGGGTAAGTTATACCATCTAGATAGTAACAAAATATCTAAGCAAGCCGTTGAAAGGCGTTACCAACTAAATATGGTTTTAGTATTAACAGAAGACGATAAAAAATTATATCAGCGTTATAAAATTACATTAAACCGTAGTAAAATCGTTAATATTGAGCTTATTTATTCTAATAAATAAAAAAGGGGGATAGATTAAAATCTATCCCCCTTTTTTGTAATAGTAACCCATCTTTGAATAGGTTACTTACAGATCAAATTACTTGGTTAAACCATGCTTACTGTATAAAGTTACTTTATCTGATACTAAAGTGATTTCGATATTTTTAGCTTCATCGCCCCAAACACAGTTTGTATGTAAGGTTTTTTCTACACAGTTATCAGCACTACCTAAAATTGTTTCAACTTCAGTTTTGTCCATACCAATTTTAACTTTTTCGTAGTTCTCTAAGTTTACTTTTGAGCAAGCTGCAAGACTTAATGTTGCTGCGATGATCAGGAGTTTTTTCATTGTTATATCCTATTGGTATTAGTGATTAAATTTTCTTATTTGAACAATCATACCCATACGAGGGTGATCAAAATAATGTACTTCGCCGCTAATTACGCGTCTAAACTGTGAAAAACGGGCTGATTCTATATCACCATTTTCAAGTTTTTGACTAATATCGAAGTCAGCAGTTATATATAAATAATGACGCAAGTGAATTTTAAATAATCCATCAAGCTCCCAATTAACAGTTGGTTGATCAGGGTCTATAAATAATTCAGGTTTTGAATTAAGTAAACTTACAAAATCAGGATTTGTATAGCTTGGTATATTATTCGTATCATTTTTAATATGCTTGCCAGCAATTAAGTGTACGCTCGGTGCGCGTGACTTACTTTGTCCCTCAAATCGCCAGCCAGTATGCAAAATAGGGGTTAGCCCCTTTCTATCAAGCGCTTTGCGTTGGGCATTAAACTTAAGCTGATTAGGCGATAGTAAATAAGCTTCACTCATACCTTGCTGTGAAGGTGCAAGTGGAATAACCGGCAATTCATCGTAACTTTGCATATAATCAGTGCTGTCGTTACAAACACCTGAGCGTGGATTTGCATTAACTAAAGAGTCGGTAAATGAGTGTTTTTGAAAGCGTGCATCGCCGTTGATGCAGGCTTCTTTAGCTTCCTCAGTATAAAGAGGCGTTAGTAAATCTAACGTGTTTTTATCTTCAATAACATCATGTTTAAGGCTAAAGTCTTCTTGTAGATACGGAGCAGGTCGTTGCTTATATACTAACACTTCCACTTCAAACCAACGCTCAGCCAAAGCAGTACTGCTAAATAAGCAGCATAGAACAATAAGCGATTTTTTAAGCAACATTAATGACTAACCTTTTTTTCGAAATCTGCAATCATTGCAGTGACCATTTTCAAGCGTTCGCGAGCATTAGCTTCACTAATAACGAAGCGCAATTTATTTGCGCCATCCATTTTATAAACACGAGGCGCACTTTGTATCAAACCAATAATGAAGCTAGGATTAACCTTAGTGTCTTGACTAAACTCAAAGTAACCACCTTTAGGGTTTGCTTCAATTTTTGTTATGCCTAAATTACTTGCCTGCATTTTTAATTGCTGCAAGCTAAATAAGTTTTTAGCTGCATCAGGTAATAAACCAAAGCGGTCTATTAACTCTACCTGTAGCTCATCCATATCATCAAGACTAGCACAACTAGCAACACGCTTGTACATTCCTAAACGCGCATTAACATCATGAATATAATCATCAGGTAACAGAGCCGGTAGTTTTAAATCTACTTCGGTTTGTTTTTGGAGTAAGTTTTCAAGTGTTGGTTCTTTTCCTTCACGTAGTGCTTTTACGGCTTGTTCGAGCATTTCCATGTATAAACTAAAACCAATAGTGTGCATTTGTCCTGACTGATCATCACCTAATAATTCACCCGCACCACGAATCTCTAAATCGTGAGTAGCAAGTGCAAAACCTGCGCCTAAATCTTCTAACGATTCTATTGCTTGTAAACGCTTACTCGCATCTTTGGAGAGTGACTTAGGATCACCAGTTAATAAATAAGCATAAGCTTGATGATGGCTTCGACCAACGCGTCCTCGTAACTGATGCAGTTGAGCAAGCCCTAGCTTATCGGCTCTATCCATTATAATAGTGTTAGCAGTGGGTACATCTATGCCAGTTTCTATAATTGTTGTACACACTAATACATTATGTTTTTGGTGATAAAAATCAGTCATAATTTGCTCAAGCTCACGCTCGCGCATTTGTCCATGAGCACTTGTTACATTCGCTTCTGGAACCCATTCACTAATTTCTTGCGCTACTCGCTCAATGGTTTCGACATTGTTATGCAAAAAGTACACTTGACCACCACGTTTAATTTCACGCAGTACTGCTTCGCGGATTAGATCGGCATCACGTTGACGTACAAACGTTTTAACGGCTAAGCGTTTAGCAGGCGGGGTTGCAATGATTGATAAGTCCCGCATGCCACTCATAGCCATATTGAGTGTTCTTGGTATTGGAGTTGCGGTTAATGTAAGTATGTCTACATCTGCACGCAGTGATTTAATTTTTTCTTTTTGACGCACACCAAAGCGATGTTCTTCATCAACAATAAGTAAACCTAAGTCGCGAAAATTTATGTTTTGCTGAATAAGTTTATGTGTACCAATAACAATATCGAGTTTACCGTCAGCCATTCTATCAAGCGTGTCTTTTTGCTCTTTAGTTGAGTTAAAACGCGAAAGTACACCCACTTCAATTGGAAAGTCAGCAAAGCGGTCTTTAAAGTTTTCAAAATGCTGTTGAGCAAGTAGGGTAGTTGGCACTAAAATAGCGACTTGCTTGTTGTCGTTTACAGCAACAAAGGCTGCACGCATAGCCACTTCTGTTTTACCAAAACCTACATCGCCACACACTAAGCGATCCATTGCTTGTTTAGATTGCATATCGCCTAACACGGCTTCTATGGCATTGCGTTGATCATCCGTTTCTTCAAACGGAAAACTATCACTAAATTGACGATAGGCTTGAGCATCAAGTGCAAATTTATTACCTGGTTTTGCTTGGCGCTGTGCGTAAATATCAAGTAGCTCTGCAGCAACATCGCGTACTTTTTCAGCCGCACGTTTTTTTGCTTTATCCCATGCATCTGAACCTAGTTTATGCAGTGGTGCGCTTGCTTCTTCGCCGCCAGAGTAACGGCTAAGCATATGAAGTGCAGATACAGGCACATACAGTTTTGATTCGTTTGCATAAATTATTGTAACAAACTCGGTAATTACACCAGCAGCATCAATGGTTTGTAGACCTTGATAACGACCAACACCATGATCAAGATGTACAATAGGCTGACCTTCTTTAAGCTCAGCTAAATTACGAATAAGCGCATCTTGGCTGGCTTCGTATTTGTGCTTACGTCGTCTGCGCTGAGATACTTTAATACCCAACAGTTCTTGTTCGGTAATTATCGACAAGCTTGGTTTAGTGCCAAGTACTACGCTTTGTTCAAGTGGGCTTACAATTAAACCTACATCACTTTCGCTTTGTGTAAATTGTTCAAGCGTTTCAAATTCTTTAAATTTTAATCCGCTAGGCTTTAATATACTCAGTAAAGATTCGCGGCGTCCATCTGATTCAACACTTAATAAAATACGGCCTTTTTTCTTTTTTTGTTCTGCCACATAACTTATAAATGCGCCGTAGGGTTCATGTTGCTTATGATCAATACGAATAACGGGTAATTCTGTTACGTTTAAGTTTTTATTACCGGCTTTAGTACCAAGTTTTGCAAGCGACAGGCGAATACGTGCAAAGTGCCCTAAATTAGAAAACAACTCGTCAATAGGTTGGTAAAGCGCATTGGGTTCTAATAATGGACGAAGTGGGTCAACACGACGATTTTCATAACGTACATTTACATCGTGCCAAAAGTTATCAGCAGCATGCTCTAAATCACCTAAATGCATAACCGTTGTTGAATCCGGCAGGTAATCAAAAATAGTCGCTAATTTTTCAAAAAACAGCGGCATATAATATTCAATACCAGCGGGCCAGTTACCTTTACTGACTTGCATGTAAACAGAGTCTTGCTGAGAACTTGCACCAAACTTTTCACGGTAGCTTATTCTAAAGCGTTCAATATCGGCTTCGTTGGTTGGAAACTCGTGGGCTGGAAGTAGTTCAATTTTATCTACTTTTTCATCAGAGCGCTGCGTCTCTACATCAAACAGGCGAATAGTATCGAGTTCATCATCAAAGAAGTCGAGCCTGAATGGATGCGGGCTTCCCATAGGAAATAAATCAACAATAGAGCCACGAATTGCGTATTCGCCGTGCTCCATTACTTGCTGAACATTTAAATAGCCAGCTTGCTCTAAGTTTTGACGAAAATTATGTGTATCAAGTTTATCACCAACCTTAAAATTAATAGTTGAGCCATAAATAAAAGAAGCAGGGGCGGTGCGCAACATTAAGGTTGATACAGGTACAATTAACACGCTTTTTTGTTCGTTTTTTAAGGTGTTTAATGTCGCTAATCTTGCTGAAATAATATCTTGATGCGGAGAAAAATGATCGTACGGTAAAGTTTCCCAATCAGGAAATATCATTACTGGATTATCAGGTAATAAATATTCTAATTCGGTTTCTAGGCGCAGTGCGCTTGGCGTGTCGGGAGTGACTATTAACACCAAGTTTTCTTGTTTTTTTACACCCTCAGCAATCGCAATACTTAAACCACTTCCGTTAAGCTGCCCCCACTGAATTTTATCTTTTTGAGATTTTACCCAAGGCAAGGCTGCCCATTGCTCAAACGCCATTTATTACTCCATTTATAAATTGGCTCAAAAGAGCCAATTATATTATTTCACCTGCAATCGGTTTAAGAGATTTACTAAGTATTGAGTCATAACGATATTTAAATTTATTTTTCTTTAGCACTAAAATAGCTGCTAGAGATAGATTTATTATCTAGAGTTCAGATTACTTAGTCGCGGTATATTTTTGCTAAGTCTTTATAGTGATCAATTCGTCGGTCACGTAAGAACGGCCAGATACGTCTTACGTTTTCTGAGCGTTTTTGATCAATTTCTACCACTAAAACTTGCTCATCAGTGTTATTTGCTTCGCCAAGCATTTCACCTTGAGGGCCTGCAATGAAAGAATTTCCCCAAAACGCAATGCCATCGCTTTGCGTACTTGGGTCATTTTCATGACCTACTCGGTTACAACTAATTACTGGTACGCCATTGGCAACAGCATGCGCACGCTGTGAAATAACCCATGCGTCTTTTTGACGAGTTTGCTCAGCAATGTCGTCGTTAGGATCCCAACCAATAGCGGTTGGGTAAATTAGTATTTCAGCGCCAGCCATTGCCATTAATCGAGCTGCTTCAGGAAACCATTGATCCCAACATACTAATACGCCCAATTTACCTACAGAGGTCTGTATAGGCTCAAAACCTATATCACCAGGGGTAAAATAAAACTTTTCATAAAAGCCAGGGTCGTCAGGAATATGCATTTTTCGGTATTTTCCAGCAATACTGCCGTCTTTTTCAAGTACTACAGCTGTATTGTGATAAAGACCTGTCGCGCGTTTTTCAAAAAGTGATGCAACTATAACAATGTTTAGTTCTTTAGCTAGTTCGCCTAATGCGTTACTGCTTGGACCTGGAATTGTTTCAGCTAAATCAAAAACATCGACATCTTCTGTTTGGCAAAAATACAAACTACGATGTAATTCTTGTAATACAACTAACTTGGCGCCTTTATCGGCAGCTTCACGAATACCGGCAACAGACTTTGCTATATTTTGCTCGGCACTAGTGCTATTGCTTTGTTGCACTAAGGCAACAGTTAATTTTTCAGGGCTTGTCATTATGCTGCTCCAGCTAAAAATCCACGAGGTAACTGCATTGTAATACAGTGCAAACTGCCAAACTGTTCAATAATTGGCAAACAATTAACACCTACTACATTGTGCTTAGGGTACGCTTTTTGAACCTGTGTTAGAGCGAGTTCGTCGTTTGCATCAGCGTAAATTGGTACAAGTACAGTGTTATTAATAATTAAGTAGTTAGCATATGTGGCAGGTAAACGAGTTTGTTCATTGTCGTAAACTGCTTTAGGCCAAGGTAATTCAATTAAACTATATGGGGTGTTATCAGCTGTTTTAAAGCTTTGAAGCTGCTTTTCCATCGCGTTAAGCGCGTTGTAATGCTCATCGCTCTTATCATCGCATTTAACATACACAAGCGTATTGTTTGGGGCAAAGCGCACTAATGTATCAATGTGGCTGTCAGTGTCATCGCCAGCTAAATAACCGTGATCAACCCATAAAAAGTGTGTTGCTCCTAAATGACTTTTTAAAAGTGTTTCTATGTCATTTGGGCTTAAATTAGGATTACGGTTTTTATTAAGCAAACATTCGCTGGTTGTAAGTAATACACCATGCTCGTTTATTTCAACGCCACCACCTTCAAGTACAAGGTCAAGCACTTGATATTGATTTTTTTTATCACTAAGTGCTTTTACTAAAGTGTGATTTATTTGATTATCAAGCTTACTTTCAAACTTATTGCCCCAACCATTAAAGGTAAAGTCATAAATTTTTAGCTGGTCTGCATTATCAAGTGCAGAGCAAGTAAGTGGACCATGATCTCGAGCCCACGTATCATTTGTTGGCGTAACTACAAAATGAACACGCTCTAAATTAATTTCAGCTTTATTTAATAGCGAAATAATATACGTTTTTAAAAGTTCATTATGAGCCACAACAACAAGTTGCTGTTGCGCGGTGATATGTTTGGCAAGTTCAATGTAAACAGGCTCAACATGAGCTAAATTATCAGCCCAGTCGGTGTCTTTATGTGGCCAAGTTAGCATAATTGCATCTTGCTCAGCCCATTCTGGTAAAAGTCTAAAGTTCATGGATTTTTTATACAAATTAAGATGATGCTAGTTTAGCATTTCAAATATACCCAAGCCACTTCAAAATACGTACTTTAGTTGGAATTAAAAGCAATTAAGAAATTGCCTTACTCCAAGTAGTAAAGGCTCTATAGCTAAAACAGTGAATGCATTATTAATCGGTTTTAAGCCAATTTATAAAGCGCTTTAAGTAATTATTGTAAATGTTTTTTATTTATCTTCGGCTTCTTTACTTGAGGGTAACTCAAGCTCTTGGCGTTTTTTTAGCTGACGAGTTTGTGCATGTAAACTAGCTCTTACTATAAGTTCTTGATCGCTATCTCTTATTGCAACAAATAATAATGTGTATTGGTAATGTTCATTATCTATTTTTTCAACAGCGACCACTTCGGTATAACAATACACTGCAGAGGCTTCGTTATGTAAAAACAGTTTGGTTCTAAACGCTTGACCAATAGAGTGTACGTCGGGTGAAGTAAAACGAATGCCGCCGCCACCGTAACTGTCGCATTGAATATGATTATCTTGTGCTTGCTCTGAGGCTAAAATATGGCTCATTATTAAATCAATTTTACGCGATTGAGCCTGTAAAAAAGCCGCTAACTCTTGTGCCATATCGCCTAAATTACGAAGTGGACGCAAAGAGCTTTGCTCTAATTCACTTACTTCGTTAGCTAATTTAAATAAAGGGGGAATGTCGTCTTCAAGTTCGAGTTGCGACTTAGGAACTTGCTTATTGTCGACAGTAAATAAATTAACTCTAATACTTTCATCAATTTGAAAGTATTGTTCAAACTCACCTAATCTTTGACTTTTCATTACACTCTCCACAACGTATTTAACCTGAACTTTGCCTAAGATGTTTACTAACATATTAAACTAGAAGGATATTTAATTTTTTCTCTCGCTAAATATTTTCAGTGAGAACAAGGTGAATTTACGTGTTAATAGCGGGGCTATTGCAAGTATATTAACGCAGTTAACGCTGGAAATAGCTGCTTGAGATAGATTTATTATCCAGAGCTCAGATTATTTAATAGTAGCGCTCTCGATACTAAATTACTAGCGTGTAGTTTTACCGTAAATAATGCTTAAAGTATTACTTACGATGATGTTATTGCACATAAAAAAGCGGCTAATGTTGTTTTAACATTAACCGCTCGCATATTAATTTAAATACTTAGCTACTAACGTAGGCTGATTAGGGCGTGTTGATCTTTGCGGTATAAAAAACAAACAGCATGAGGATAAGGTATAATTGAATTCGCTAAAAAACGTTACACCGAACCCTCATG